>JANXUC010000149.1 GCA_025352065.1 Acidobacteriaceae bacterium
TTGATGGTCCCTTGCACGCGGCGGGACTTTTTATCTTTCCAGACTTTGGCGGGATCAAACGGTACGCGGACGATGACCCACTTCAGACGGGTGCGGTCCGGTTCGAGTGTGGCGCGGAATTTCCTGGTCATGGGTTCCAAATGAACGAGCTGACTCACCACGGAGTCACGGAGAAGTTCAAGCCATTTTTGCGAAAACACCGAGCCCTGACCTGTTTTTCTCCGTGTCTCCGTGTCTCCGTTGTGAAATGAACCGTCCTAAGCAGTTCGCCTCGGCAACGGCTTCGCCCCGGGTGCCGCTGGATTCATCGGACGCGCTGGGTCAGTCTCTGCGTTCATGCCCAGAGTCAAATCACTGGACCAGCAATCGACGACGGACTTCCACTCACCGGTCGATTGGCGGCCATAGATCATGACGTACTTGGCGCGCTCTTCGCGACGCTTGCCAGCTGCGGTGGGCGCCAGCATCTTGCAGCGACCCGCTTCGTAAGCCACGTCCGCGCCAACAAAAATGCGAAGTGGCTCGACTTCCACATCGCCGAGTCCGCCTTCAAGCATGTGAACAAAGAATTCGCGAATCGCAGAAGTCCCGCGAACCGGCGGGTAGTTGGAACGCAAAACCAGCGCATCGGTTGCGTAGAAATCGACTAAGTCGTCCAGATGCTTGGTGTTGCAGGCCTGTGCCCAGTCCTGGGTGAGCTTGCGGATACCCGATTCAGACCGTGACATGGCCGGCGCGGACGCGGAGGCTTTCCCAGCCTCGCGCCGAGGAGCGCCGCCTGCGCCAAGCAGGGATGCCAAGCCTCCCTCAGCGCCGCCGGAGAGGAAATGGTGATGATAGTGGTGGTGATACTGGTGACCGGGGGCAGCGCTCGTGCCTGGGGTGGCAACTTGGCCCGCTGCAGCCAATTCCAAAGGCACTCCGCAACCGCCGCAGAACTGATTTTCTGGAGGATTGTCGCGCCCGCACAGGCGACAGGCACCGGGGACGGACAGCACTGGCTCGGCAGGACGTCCGGTCATGAGGTCTGAACCCGTCGACTGCATCTCTAAGCGTTCGATGGCGAGGCGCGCCGCAGCTACAGCTTCCGCGCTGGGCTTGGGACGCCGCATCTCGGACTTGAGGTTTTGGAAAAAATCGTCGACCGTGTGCGCGATGGGACGGCCCGATTCGTCGTTAGGGGGGACGGAAATACTGCTGGCTGGGTTTTGCTTCTTATCGTCCAAAATGACCTTCCGGCAAAGTGAACCTACCGCACCATTCTAGAACCGATTGGGCGCGCTGGAAAACTCAACTTTCGCTTCGAACTCGGCAGGTGCCCCGTTACACACTGCGGGGCGGTATCGCCAATGGCTGAGGGCATCGAGGACCGGGCGGGCTTGGTCGGCGCTAGCGCCTTCCAAAACCAGTGGGTTGGAGACGCGTCCGTCGGTGCCAACCACGAAGCTCACAGTGAGACGCAGGTCTTCGTCCGCGTCCAGCAAGGGATTTGGGGTTGCGATAGCCTCGGGAGGTCGCTTCGCTACGCAGCCTTGGGACGCGCTGCCCCGCAGCATTTCGCGATAACTGGAGTTGCGGATGACCATTTGCCCCCAATGCTCCTTCCCAACGCCGAGGCTGGAACTGTGCGTGGTGGAATTAGACGGTTTGGCGCTCACGGGGGCAATTGCCAAGGCAAAGGCAATGGTGGGCAGCACGACAATCTTAGTGACTCTCAGCATCGCGGCGTCGACGCAAACACACGTACTCAAGCAAACTAGCCGCACGCATTGTGCCAGAGCATTACGCGTTTATCCATCTATGGAATCAATGATTTACGGACAATTTCACAATAAACACAGGAGCTATGCCCGCAACTGCTTGCACCATAAGGCCGATCTGCCATCTATTCGGTGCTCTCACAGGCGGACGTGATTTGTGGCACATCCTTGCAGATGCGCACGGGCTTAAGCTGGAGACGAAATCGGCTGCTGTACCCAAGGAGCCATGCCATGTTTGAAGAAGAAATGGAACTGGAGAAGAAGGAATTTGGCCTCGTCCCCATGCTGCTGGTGGGCGCACTGGTGGCTGCAATTGGCCTCGGGGCGGGCTTTATCTACAAAGAAACACGCCGCCAATTTACCGCCGACCAAGCTAAGCAGATGGCGAGCACGGTTTTGGCCGTTCAAGGCCCTGCCATGGCTCACTTCCACGTTGGTCAGGTGAAGTCCACGAATGAAGATCGACCCGACGCGGCGCAGTATCGCCTGTTGGTCAAGGCGGGAATTCTGCAGGTTGGGAAGGAAGCGAACAAGACGTTTCCAGTCAAGTTAACCGCCTCGGGCGAAAAGCTGGTGGCGGAAATTCCGGGAGTGCAGCGAACACAGGATGCCAGTGGCGCGACATCTTACAATGTTCCTCTAGCGGAACGACGTCTGGTGGATGTGAGCGCCGCCAGCATGCCAGTTCCCACTCGCGCGCAGTTTGACTATCGGTGGAAGTGGACACCGAACAGCTTGGGTGAAATTTACGATGCAAGTGGTAAGCTGGTGCAGAGCTTCAACACTTGGGATCGGCAGACGATGATTGATAAATTCAACGTGAAGTTTTATCACGGCGATCCACAGAAGGGCACACTGCGCGTGGTCTGGCAGAATGATAGATGGCAGGTTGCGAAAGAGTAGGGGCGCGAATCAGTAGCCGCGCGCTTTATCGACGAGGCCTTGGAGTTCTTCCCCCGCGAGATATCGGCGCAGGTTCTCGCAGATGAGTGCAAAGTGGCGCTCCCATAGTCTCTCCGTGAGGCCGGCAGTGTGCGGCGTGATTAACAGATTCTCCAATTGCCAGAGAGGAGAATCCGTCGCGAGCGGCTCTTGCTCAAAGACATCTAAAGCGGCACCGGCGATTTGATTCTTGCGTAAAGCATCGACCAAAGCGAGTTCATCGATGAGTGCGCCGCGCCCCACATTGATAAGATACGAACTCGGCTGCATCTGGGCGAGGCGCTCCGCGGTGATGAGGCGCTGCGTACTGGAGGTCACCGGCGCGGCCAATACCATGAAATCTGATTGCGCCAAAAGCTTGTCGAGATCTTGCGGGCCGTAAACGACATCCACACCCGGGGCTGGCATTTCGGGATGCTCGCGTACGGCGACGACTTTCATGCCCAATGCCTTGGCGCGCTGAACGACTTCCCTGCCAATCGCGCCTAAGCCGACAAGGCCGAGCGTGGATCCCATCACTTCCCGCGGGCGAGGTGTGGAGTTCCAAAGCAATTGTTGCGCCCAGGTAAGCTGCTGCTGATGACGAACGCAGGCGGGAATTTGCTTGGCTAGCGCGAAAATCTGCGCAATTACGTGCTCGGCGACGACAGGCGCATGAACGTCGCGTGCATTGGAGAGAACAATATTGCTCGCCACAAGCTCGGGAAAGAGCAACTGATGGACAGCAGCGGCTGGAGAGTGAATCCACCGCAAACTGCGAGCGGCGGCGAACTGCTCGGGGCGCAAGAACGAGGTCACGACGACTTCAGCGAGGCGGATTTCTTCTTCGATCTTTGAGTAGTCAATGAGATGTACAAATTCGTGTTCCGGAAAGGCTACGCGAAGGCGCGGGGCCACCCAATCGGGAGCGGTCCAGAGGGAAAAACGGTGCTTGTGAGCGACTAGAACTTTCATAGCTGGGGTGAGAGTTTATTGTACGATTGTCGGGAAAAAGCAAATTCCTCAGGGCTGAAGCACGTCGGAATGACAATCGGATATTTTCGTGCTTCGCCGGATTTTCTCTGGCTCCGTGGCGAATTCATTTGCCTGGAATCAGGGAAACGCGCAGATCGTGCCCCGTCATGTCTTTGGGTTGCGGAATTCCCAGCATCCCCAGAACAGTCGGGGAGATATCTCGCAGAGATCCGTCGTTAAGCAGTCCGAATTTCTTGTCTTCTCCGCTGACCACAATAAATGGAACAGGATTCAGCGTATGCGCCGTATGCGGGCCACCGGTTGCTGGATCGATCAGCATTTCTGCGTTGCCGTGATCGGCTGTGATGAGCATCGCCCCGCCCTTGCGTTTCACCGCGGCTTCGATCTGCGCCAAGCAGCCATCGACGGTTTCCACCGCCTTGATGGTCGGCTCGATCTTGCCGGAGTGCCCGACCATGTCGGCGTTGGCGAAATTCACGATGATCACGTTGAAGCTGCCTTGATCGACTGCCTTGACAACCGCGTCCGCGATCCCTTGCGCACTCATTTCCGGTTTTAGATCATAGGTAGCAACTTTGGGCGACTGGACCATTTGGCGCTCTTCCCCGGCAAACGGAGTTTCCACGCCTCCGTTAAAGAAATAGGTGACGTGCGCGTACTTCTCGGTTTCAGCCACGCGCAGATTCTTCAAACTGGCCTGCCCCATGACGTTGGCAAGGATGTTATCGAGCGATTCCGCCGGAACCACAACTGGGAGAGTGAACTTTTTGTCATACTGCGTCATGCAGACGTACTTCAGATTTTTTGGAACGCGGGTGAGAGGAATCGTTGTATCGAGATCTTCAGCGCCCTCCAGATTGCGCCCAGCTTCGGCGTTCAAGCCGCTGTTGCGGCACAGCGCGCGCGTAATTTCTCGCACGCGATCAGCGCGATAGTTGAAACAAATACAAGCGTCTTCGTCGCGAATGGTCGCGACAGGCTCACCTTTGCTATCCGCGCATACGAACGGGACGATAAATTCGTCGGTGATGTTCTTGTTATAGGACTCGCGAACTCCCTGCACCGGATCGGCGAAATGGGGAGCGCCGCCGTTGCCGGTGACCATCACATCGAAAGCCTTGGCGATGCGATCCCAGCGACGGTCGCGATCCATGGCGTAGTAGCGGCCGCTGACCGTGGCGATTTTTCCGCAGTTATACTCGTGCATTTTTTGTTGCAGGAGTTCGAGATAGCCGACGCCGTTTGTGGGAAGGGTGTCGCGTCCATCCGTGAAGGCGTGCACGAAGACGTGATCGACACCATTTTGTTTCGCCATTTTCAGTAGCGCATGCAGATGCGCTTGCTGCGAATGGACGCCGCCATCGGAAACCAATCCGAACAGATGTAGTCGCCGGTTGCCGGTGCAGGCATACTTCACGGCATCGAGCAAAACGGGGTGCGAAAAGAAGTCTCCGTTCTGAATCATTGCGTCGATGCGCGTGATGTCCATGTGAACGACGCGGCCAGCGCCAATGTTGAGATGCCCCACTTCGCTGTTGCCCATCTGACCCTCAGGCAATCCGACGAAAGGCCCGCTCGTCTGGATCAGTGTGTTGGGAAAATCCCGCAGAAAGCGGTCATACGTGGGCTTGCGTGCGAGTGCGATGGCGTTGGCTTTTGTTTCAGCGCGGTAGCCCCAGCCATCGAGGATCATGAGAACTAGAGGTTTTAGCATGTTTGAGAGAATGTGAAATTTGGCAATTTTGCAATGTGTAATTTGAAGAACGGGGATCGCGGCGAACAACATCACCCGATCCGAATAATGGGCGGAATCGCATCTTCTTCAAAGTGACACCGCACCGCGTCCCGCGCCATTCGCCGAAGTTTTTCCATGGTTTCGCCTTGAGTAAAAATGGCGTGTCCTAAAGCACGGGCTTCAAAACCACCCTCGGTGATTCTTCAACGGAGAAGATGACTTCGCTGGAGTTCATATACAACA
>JANXUC010000026.1 GCA_025352065.1 Acidobacteriaceae bacterium
GACGCTCCGCTTGGCGCAACCTCACCGCTGGCTTCGTTCCCCCTGCTTCGCGTTCCACTCCCGCTTGGTTCTCGCTCATATCTTTCTTTATAATTGCCGCGCTCATGAAATACACGCAATAAAGTCACAGACTCTGAGCGCGTCTTATTTAGACGGCACTGAGATGCCGTTGTGCTGGCGGACGCGTATACATGTTTTCCCAAGTCTGCGTCCAAGTGCCTGCCGATGAGGCAGATGAGTGGGTCGTGGTCTGCTTGACTCAGTTCTTCTGAAACGACCACTCCGCATCCGCGAAGTGATTTGCTCAATGAAATGTGGGGTGACAAATCGGTTTGCCGCTGTCTGATATTCCCGGCAGGAATATCACGCGGACGAGAAGTTGTTGGACACGGCTGAAGGAATCGATCAAATTGGCTAGCACTGTCCGTCCGCGCGAACTCAACGAAGCGGACGGACCGCGGTTGTGGAGAAGAGGTCTTTATGTCAGCCCAGCCCAATCTGATCACCCCAAGTGAGCGGTCACACTCGCTTCGAGAGGCGCCCGTCAGTCAGCGAACACGCTGCTCGCTTTCTCAACATGCACCCGAAAACTGTACTCCGCAAGGCTCGTGAAGGGTCACTTCCGGCTCACCCGGTGGGGTCCGATCAGAAGCGCTGGCACTTTTATCTCTCTGAGTTGGATGATTGGCTTCGGTCGCAGGTAATTGCAGGCCGTCGGGCGCGTCACAACATGGCCTCGGGTGTAGCGGTCGATAAGTGAATAAAGGGATCGAGAATTCGTTTCCGTCGCGTGTAAGATGTTTTTGCGCCGGATCACGATCCGCTCGGGGCCCAGCCTGTTGGTTACCAGGAACTGCGGGAAATGACATTCGCCGTGAACTAGACTCCCCGACGTCCGTTGGGGTAAATTCGGATTGCGACCGCTGCCAGAATTCAAGGAGCAAATGAATGCTGGCGCGTTATCAGAATGGGTGTCCCCAAACAACAATCCGCAAAGATGGGGTAGAAAGATGGCAGTTTCGCTGGCTGCACAAAGGCGCGGACGGCATTTCACGCGAGCGCAAGAAAACCATCGGACCAGTCAAGGACTATCCCGAAAACAGTAAGAAGCTGCAGGAGTTGTTAGCTGGACTGCGGCTAAACCTCAACACCGATGGCCCGACAGAGTTGACGTCAATCACTATGACTGAGGCTGTGGAGCACTACAAAATTCATGAACTTGCTGATTGCGCCGGGACGGCAAAGCATATTCGACCCGCAACCGGAAGACGCTGGTTCTGAATCGCTGGGTGCTGCCTGATTGGGGAAAACTCGAACTCCGGGCTATCAAAACCGTTGCGGTGGAGCAATGGCTTAAGTCACTTGTAACAAGCAAGTTTGGCAGGCGCAAACTTCTTGCAGGTGGCACGAGAGAAAAAATCCGTGACGCGATGGGCAGCGTTTTCAATCATGCAATACGGTGGGAGTTCACTGACCGCAATCCAATCGCAGGTGCCGGCAAGGGTTCCGGCGTTCGTGTTTCTGCGAAGCGTGAGCGGACGCCTGACATTCTCGAAGTGGAAGAGCTGCATCTACTGCTGGGGGTACTGGGGATTCGGGAAAAGGCGATGGTGTTTCTCGACATGCCGTCGGGACTACGCCGGGGCGAACTGGCCGGGCTGAAGTGAGAGGATTTCGATTTCAAGAATCTCCATGTAAGCGTGACTCGGTCGCTGGTTGACCAGCACGTAGGCCCGGTCAAAACCGAGGCATCGAGAAAGCTGATGCCGATTGACGAGTATATGGCTCATGATCTGTTGTCCTGGTATGAAGTGACCCCATACAAGAAGCCGTCCGATTATGTATGGGCCACCGATGCCAACCGCGCTGGAGCCAAGCGTGGGAAACAGCCAGTCTGGCTGAGCGCGGTAATGCGCGACTACATTCAACCCTCAGCTCGAAAACTGGGGATCAACAAGAAGGTGTCGTGGCACACATTTCGCCACACGTTTTCTACGTTGCTCAAGGGCAACGGAGAGGATGTCAAGGTGGTACAGGAGCTGTTGCGGCATTCAACAGCAAAGATGACGTTGGACACCTACACACAGGCCCTGAGTCCGCAGAAGCGAGCGGCAGAAAGCAAGGTAGTCGGCATGATCCGCTCGAAACCAAGTTGTACCGTCGTTGTACCGCGAGTTTCTGGAGAAATCCCGGTAACTCATTGAAAAGATTTGGCGTCCCCGACGGGATTCGAACCCGTGTTATCGCCGTGAAAGGGACACGGGAAACAGTAACTCATTGATTCTTAACGGCACGGATGGCCCGTTTTAGCTCGTTAAGGCACCTTCGGAAACGCTTATCGAACCCTTATCGAACCCTCAAAATGTTACCGCTTCTTGACGGCGACAACACGGGGTAGTCGATCCCTTCAGACTTCTCAGTCTTCGATTTCCTATCAACTCATCGACGAGTGGGTAGAGACGACGAAGACATTATGATTTTCCCACTTCGCGAGATGTCCACAACCCGAAAGCTTTACACAATCTCGATTCCGGCAGCGCAGAGAAAAGCAAACGTGCGCCGGAACGTTCCGGGGCATTGGACGGCCATTCACTGGGCGGCATCAACGACAACCACGACGACTGCGGAACAGTTGGATGCAGTCCCGCGTTTTCTACCATCAAGACTTCACGGGCACAAGTATCAAGGATTCTCACGGCAGCATCGTCTACGACACCTACGGCCACGGCACGCACGTGGCGGGCATCATCGCCGGGGACGGCACCCATTCCTGCGGTCAGTTTACCGGGATTGCTTACGGCGTGAATCTCATTGATCGTCGCGTGCTCGATAAGAACGGCGTGGGGTCGGACAGCCAGGTCACCGCGGCCATTGAACGCGCCGTTCCGCTGAAGAACACCTACAACATCAAAATCATAAACTTGTCGCTAGGCCGCCCGGTCTATACCGGATACGCGAACGATCCGCTGTGCCAGGCTGTGGAACAGGCCTGGAAGGCTGGCATTACGGTCGTGGTAGCGGGCTGGCAATTTTGGCCGCGTCAGCGTGAATGGAAGCAACGGTTAACGGCACGGTCGCCGCGCCGGGCAATGCCCCTTAAGTGCTCACCGTGGGCGCCATGAAAACGATGAACACGGTGACGCGCACGGATGACCAAATCGCCAGCTACAGCTCCAAAGGACCCACGGCGTACGATCACGTGGTCAAGCCAGACATTCTGGCACCGGGCAACTTGATTCGATCTACGATCTCCCCAGGGAGCACCCTTGCCAATCGTTACGCGGGCAGCAAAGTGAGCGGGCGCTAGGGCCACTACGACTATATGACGCTGAGCGGGACCAGCATGGCGACCCCCGCCGTCAGCGCTGCGGTGTCTATGTTGCTGCAACAGGATGCAACCCTAACGCAGGACCAGATCAAAGCCCGTTTGATGAAGACAGCTTACAAGACCTTCCCGACCTCCAGCGTCGCGACCGATCCGACGGACCACCAAACTACACTGCATATCACGACCTTTTCACGGTGGGCGCGGGCTATCTTGATATCTAGGCTGCCGCTATGAACACCGACACCGCCCCGGCAACGGTGGGTAGCGCCCTATCGCCTTCCGCCGTACCAAATTTCGACGGCACGGTGACCATCGTCAACGGCAACTCGGAGGTTCAGGCGAATCCGTGGTGTGGGGCAACTCCGTGGTTTGGGGAAGTTCCGTGGTGTGGGGCTACCGACTCCGAAAATTCCGACAACTCGGGTCTGGGGAGCTACTTCGGCCTTGCATCACGAGTTCTCCGTGGATGGGCACGTCGACAGATAACTCGTGGTGATCGAGGCGATCAACAGACAAGAGAGGAGAGAAAGCCATGAGTCACAACCCATGCAACGCGAAGGCATTCCTTGCCCTAATGACCGTAAGCCGGGCTCGGCTCGATCAGCTCCGGTCTGGCTCAAACGCACACCTGGCACCCTTACCTAACGTTGCGCTGTTTGCGATTGCGGCGGCCGCCTAGAGCTTTCAGCTTTATCCATGTCTAACGGTGAAATTGATGTGGCCCGAGACTTACTTGACAAGGCTTTAGAGGCCGCGGCAGAGCGCTCAAACCGCTCACCTCTGGCGTCGGGGGAGGCCAAGAGGGCGCCCTGCGGGCGAACACAGCCGGTACCGCAAATTCGGACAGGGGTATAAGTGGAGGATCTGTTCCTCGGCACTCGGCCTTATTTGCATTGACTATCAGTGACTTGCAGCTCCGGGACGCACTGAGGTGGTCCCGGTTGTTCGGACAGTTTTTGTTCTTTCTTAAGTGGAAGTTCTTGTTCTTGGTTTATGCTGCCAAGGATTCTGGCCGGCGGTTGAAGTATACCTGATCGGGCGTGAGCGCTTTCAGGCTGGAATGCGGACAGATGGAGTTGTAGAACTCGATGTACTTCCCGATCGAGGTTCTGGCCTGATGCACAGA
>JANXUC010000055.1 GCA_025352065.1 Acidobacteriaceae bacterium
CGCTTGTCTTAAGCCGGTACGTCGGACAAATGTTCCACATCGGGCCCGATTTTCTGCACACCGCACGATTGCTGTTCTTGATGGTTGGGTTGTCGGTAGCCTTGGGCTTTCCGCTCGGCATATTCGCGGGGATACTGGAGGGATTGCAGCGTTTCTATCTGCTGAATTTTACGAATATTGCTGGCTTATTGGTGCGCGCCGGGTTGACTGTTCTTGCCTTGCAACGCGGCTACGGCCTGCTTACTGTTGGCTTAATCACAGTTTTGTTTCCGTTGCTGGTCTCGGCATTGCGCACGATTCTTGTTGTCCGAATTTTGCCAATTCCACTCGGCTGGAAGTACCTGGATCGCCATGTCTTCCGCGAAATGTCGAACTACAGCGGAGTTACGTTCATTATTCAGATGGCGTACCAGCTTCGCTTTAAGACCGACGTTCTGGTCATCGCACGCTTTCTGAATGCTTCCGCCGTTACGCAGTTTTCCATCGGCGGCAGGCTAGTGGACTACGCTGGCCAGGTCGTCAGTAGTATGGCGCAAATCTTTGTGCCCATGTCGAGCCAATCCGATGCCAAGGGGGACATCAACCACCTGCGCAAGATCTTTGTGGCGGGGAATCGGGCCTGTGCACTCATCATCCTTCCTGTAACTGCGATTTTGATCATTCTGGGCAAGTCCGTGATCGAGGCATGGGTAGGTCTTCGGTACGTCGCCGAGAGCTATCCCATTATGCTCGTGCTCTTGATCCCAACTGCACTGGTGCTGGCTCAGAGTGCCAGTCCACGCATTCTATTCGGCATGGCCCGTCACCGCACACTGGCTTGGATCACTTCCATGGAAGGCGTTGCCAACCTGATCTTGAGTATCGTTCTGGTGCAGCGCCTGGGCGTAATTGGAGACGCGATTGGAACGGCAGTTCCCCTTACCTTTACAGCTGTGTATTTCACGCCGCGCTACCTAGCTGGTCTTCTGAAGGTGAAACAAACAACATTCCTGCGGGAAGCTTACACGCTTCCGCTGCTTTTGTGTGTGCCCCAGGTCGCAGTACTCCTTGCCATGCGGCAGTGGCTTCCGGTTCACCGTCTGCTGCCTTTGCTGGCGGAAATTCTGGTTTCATTAGCTGCCTACGGAGTGGGATTGTTCTGGGCAGTCCGTACTGGCCGTGTTTATAAGGTTGGAGAACTGGTAGTAAATCCCGAGTTAGAAGCGGAAAACACGGATTTGGCCGAAACTCTGCACGAACAGCTGTAAGTGTGTCAAAGCCAACGGTCGGAATTCACCGACTACAACACAGTCGGTGACGGGCGCTTTCTGACGAGCAACCAGTTCAGTGCGGCCACCGCGATTGTAGCCAGTAATATCAAAGATCCTGTGTGATCGATCTGCGTGAGCAGCACGCCACAGATGATCACGCCAATACCAGCCAGCCAGGGCCCGCCTGGCATACGGAAGAGCGCTCCTCCGGGCATCTTCTTGCGGAGCACGGGTAGAGCGGCGCAACTGGCAGCGTAGACGAAAAGGCGTGCAACCGCCGAGAGAGCAACGTTCCAGGTGAAGTTTCCGCCCAGCGCTAAAGCCCAATTTAGGAGTGCAAATGCCAAAATTGAAACATAAGGCGTACAAAACCGCGGGTGAATCGCGGCAAAAAGTTTGGGGAAATCGCCTTGTTCCGCTAAGGCAAACGTGATCCGTGGCACGACGAGAGCGTTTCCGCTCACGTTGCCGAAGGTGGAGATGAGTGCGCCAATTGCGATGACAGTCGCCCCAACCGGGCCCAGCACGGTGCGCGCAGCATCGGCCAAGGGCCTCGAGCTATGTGCGAGATCGGGCACGGTGCCAACCGCCACCCATTGCAGTAGCGTGTACAGGACAACGCAGGTGCCAAGCGCGGCGAATAACGCAAATGCCGAATCTCGCCTTGGATTCCTGACCTCCCCCGTTGGCGCGAGTGCGGATTCAAACCCTCCGTAGGCAAAAGCGAGTAGCAATCCGGCCTTCAGCCAGGTACTCAGATTCGGCGTGGACCCAGAGGACAGCGCCTGAGCGGCAGGCGGGTGGGCCAGCAGGAAAATACTTCCTGCAACACAGATTCCAAACAACGGCAGCAGCTTGGCCGCTGCGAACACGCTGCTCGTGCGCGCTCCTCCTTGAACGCCGCAAAAGTTGATCGCAGCCAATCCCCAGATCAAAGCTGTCAGGATCAAGAAGCGAGGCAACGGATCTTTGGCGTGAGGCCAAAATACCCCCAGGTAAAGGGCAAACAGATTGGCGTTGGCCGCCGAAGCCGCTAGCCGGAAGAGCCAGAACATCCAGCCCATCTGTATTCCGGTAAGTCGTCCGAATGCGACCCTCGCATACAGATAGGGACCGCCCGCCGCAGTGAAGTACGATGCCACTTCCGACAAACAGGCCACAATTACGGTCATCGCCAGGCCGACCGCCAGCACAGCTAGGGGGCTGGCCGCGCCCAGCAATCCCGCCAGCGGCGAAGGCAGCCCGAAAATGCCGCTGCCAATGACTGTGTTTAAGGCCAGTGCGGTCAGACCCCACTTGCCGATGGCGCGGACAAGAGTCTTGGGCTGGGCTGAAGTCTGGACTTCGGGCATCGCAAGGTTGTATCACATCCGGGGCCGATGTTGTCGCAGAATTTCCGCCGTTGCAAGGAAGCAATCCGCAGAAACAACTGCCGCGTATACAAATTAAGAGAAAGCGAAGATCGCCTGCGTGGCATCCTTACTGTGCACGTCCTAGCGATCCGCGACCAAGGTAACCTCCGCTACTTGCGTGTGCTGGGTAGACCTTAGAAAAGCCTTATTCCACAACGCAAAACCACACGAACACCCATTGGTAACCTCGAATTACGAAAGCGCATGCACGCGGGACATCTACTCTCCATGGGGCTGCGGTGAGATCGTTACACCTAGGCGACACGAGCCCCGCGCGCCTGAGGCATGCATGAAGAAAGAAGAGTACCTGGACGAGATTAACTGCCGGATCCTGCGCGTAACGGACGACCTACGCGCGATCCAGCAGGAATTGAATTGCGCAGCAATGCAAGCCCCCGGCGATCCCGAGCTGATGGAAACTCTGAGTGGGATTTCAGAAACGGAATCTCTGCAAGTACTGCGTTCAGCCATAGACCAGATGCGGCATTTCCTGTGGTTCTACGCGCAGGTACTGACGGAAGATTCCGCTGTGGGCCAACATCTCCGGGAAAACTTGCGTCAAGGGAACTCTTCGCAGCCCTCGCACGAGCCACGCATTTCGGGGAAGACATCCTGGCCCTCCGATACCACGCTGATTCGCATGCTGGCCGAAGGCCGGAATAGCAAGCCCAACTGATCAAGATCGCGTAGCACCAGGCGCCTCGCCTGGGGGGCGAGGGTCACAGGTTCCTCTAACGAGAAGAGAGTGAGCGCATGACAGTGTGACCCACTCTATTCTGCACTCTATTCTGCAAGTGTCCTGAATCCATGCATCGTGGTAAAGTGCAGAAGGCCAGTCGCGACCCCCTCCGATAATGAACGCTCAGCGCAAGTTCTGGAACTGGTTCCTGCAGCACGAAGCAACCCTGTTCGATTTCGATCCTGAGCAGGAAGCTGAGCGGGAAAAACTCTTCGACGAACTTGCAGGCGCAATGCAAGAGGTTCACCCGACTCTCACATTCGAATTTAGTCCGAAGTCCACGACAAGAGAATTTGTCATCAGTGCCGACGGTATCAAGGCGGCCTTTCCCTCGGTTGTTTCCTTGACGGACGCAGCACCCTCTCTTCCGGGATGGCAAGTAACAGCCTTTCGTCCCCGTCGAGACCCGATCAATATCGTTTCGCTCGGACCTAAGAAAGTAGATACTAGGGACGTTCAATTTTCCTTACTCACCGACGGAAAGACTGCTGGCCTCTATCTTTTTATTCCCGGCTTCCAGGAGGGTGATATCGACTGGAAGCAGATTGGTTACCCGATGCTCGATGAGGCGCTCGGAGAGTTCGACGTGGAAACCAAACTCGGCATGATTGAAATGCTTCTCCGGGAACATCCACGGAGGGAATCAGGCATCCCCTCCCCGAGTTGCCTGCGCTCTTCGACGACTTGGTTGTCCAACTTGAGGGGCGATCTGGAAGGCTTTCCTGATCCGGGTAAATCCGGGCGTTTTTTAGCGGAAACATTGTTGCAAACCCGTGAATTCAACACCAAAGTAATGGGTATCTTTTGATGGCGCCGATAGATTGTTTTTATTAGCCATTTGCGCTCAGACATCATCTAATAGAAGTATGAGCGACAAACCTATAAAACGCTATTTATTTGCAAGTGATTTTGATCAAACGCTAACCTTCAACGATACAGGCTACGTCTTGAGTGAATTGGTTGGTATTCCAACTTCGGAATTTGAGCGCAAAGCCAAAGGCATGACCAAGCTCAATCTGGTACAGCAGGGTGCCGAGCTCTCGTACCTGTTGTTGCATGATCCGGAGTTCCGCTCCAAGGTTCGCCGGGAGCATTTGATTGAGGTTGGCCGCCGCATCCGCCTCAAGGAGAATATCGACCAGTTATACACCATGCTGGAGAAGGGAATTGAAGGCTATAACTTCGACTTCTACGTTCTCTCGGCCGCGCCGGTCGAGGTCATTCAATCCGCGCTGAAGGGTATCGTTCCAGCCAGTCATATCTTCGGCACTGAGTTCCAGTACACTCCGGACGGCGAAATCGAAAGTATTACCCGCGCCACTGCCGGTTACGGTAAGGTGGCTGCGCTCGATCATCTATTGGGTACATTGCAAATCGGTTCAGGAAATGTGGTGTATGTCGGCGATGGCAGCTCGGATATTCACGTCATGCTGCACGTGAACGGTAGCGACGGTTATACCATCGCTGTGTCAGAAGCGAAAAGCGTAACCCAAATCGCCAAGCGCACCGTGCTGAGCACAAATGCATTGGCGATCCTGGCGCCGCTGCTTGAAGAGATTGTGGGTTGGCAGCGCCCGAAGATTCGTACCTTCTTCGAATCGCAAGGTCTTCTGATTCAGGAATGGGATCGCGTCCGCACGGACTGGCTTAAGCTGAAGCCGGTCGGCGGCCGTCGAGCCGCGGCCGCAACTGCGGAGCGCGTCATCCAGTAGCTGTTTAGTGTGAGCGGGCATTCGTGCCCACCGCTTTCACGCCATCTGCCCACGAATAATCGTCTGGCGTACTTCTCCAGCAGCCGTGAGCACTACCATATCCGCAAGAGCTCCCGGAACAAGACGCCCAGCCTGTTGATCAATTCCAGCGGCTTTTGCCGGATTTAGCGTGGCCAACCGAACCGCGTCCGAAAGACTCCAATCCGCAAAAACCATCACGTTACGTACAGCCTGATCCATAGTGAGAACGCTGCCCGCCAGCGCATCGCCAATCATGCAGCGTCCATCTTTCACTTCCACTTCGAACGGGCCCAGATGGTAACGCCCGTTCGGCATACCTGTAGCTGCCGTGGCGTCTGTAACGAGTACAGACTGCTCCAGGCCTTTCATTTTCAGAAATAACCGGACAATAGCTGGATCCAAATGAATTCCGTCCGCAATAATATCCGCTGTCACGCGCGAATCCGTGAGCACGGCCCCAAGGATGCCGGGGTCGCGATGCCCCAGAGCCCGCATTGCGTTAAAGGTATGTGTAGCGTGTCGCGCCCCGGCGGCAATCCCGCGCTCCGCAGCGGCAAAATCAGCGTCGGAATGTCCAAGACTCACGCAGACTCCGCGCCGCGTTGCCTCGGCAATCACCTCTTCAGCCCCGGGCAATTCCGGAGCAATCGTCATGACCTTGATATGGCCGCGGGAGGCTTCCCAAAAACGTTCCCACAAGCCCGGTGAGGGCGTGAGTAGATCCACGGGAGGATGCACACCGCGTCGCGCATGACTCAAGAAAGGCCCTTCTAGGTGTATTCCGCAAGGCCGCGCACGAAGCCCTCCTGAGCTTTCCGGCGAGCCCGCTTTCTCGATAGCAGAGGCCAGCCGATCCAGCGTCTGAAGCGTGGCGTCGAGCGGCGCCGTCACGGTTGTAGGAAAATAGCTGGTGACTCCGTGCTGTGCGAGAAGCGTTTCGATCACTGGGAGAGAACTGCCGGAGTCTTCCATAACGTCATGGCCGCCCCCGCCGTGGATGTGCATGTCAACGAATCCCGGCGCAAGCACCGCTCCGGCTAAGTCGACATGGCGGAATCGCGAAGGAATGAGGCGAGCATCGGAAGACGTAATTTCAACGATTCGCCCCTCTTCGATCAAAACAAGAGGGCGGAGGATTTCTTGGGACGGAGCGATTAGCCGTTCTGCAGTCAAGGCAAGCATGGAGTGTTTTTGGAGGTCGATCAATGTTCCCGATCTATCTTAGCGGGAAGTACGGTTCGAGGGAGATTCCATTGCAGATGCTATAATTGGGAGTGTGAAGCGGTCGGTTCCTCCTAGGAAAGAACCGCTTGCAGCCTCAGTCGGGGAGTGGCTCAGCCTGGTAGAGCACCTGGTTCGGGACCAGGGGGTCGGAGGTTCAAATCCTCTCTCCCCGACCAATTAACCTCAATCCCGTCATTGGATTAGCGAGCTTCCGTTTCCCCAGTTTTCAGCAACTTGAGACAACTTGGGTCGGTTAAGCAATTCCTCGACTTTTCCGACCGCTGCACGTGCATCCGAAGGGATCGAATGCAAGTAAACTTCGCGGGTGATCTCCGAAGAGGAATGCCCGAGAAGTGCCTGCACTGTGCCCAGCGGTGTGCCCACGGCGTCGAGAAGCGTTGCGTTCGCATGGCGCAACCAGTGCCAGCCGATGCCCACCAGACCTAGCTTCTTGCATGTGGGCTTCAGCTGCTTGGTGGTCAGGTTGTGCCGGTCGAACGGCGTTCCCGTGCGAGTCGCGAAGACCAGAGCTTCAGGATTCGCAACGGCGGGTTTGTGCGCCGTCAGGATCTGAATGGCCATCGCAGACAAGGGAACCGATCGCTGGCTGCGTTGAGTCTTAGGCACATCGAAGTGACCTTCATAGACTGTCTCAGTCACTCGCAGCGTACCGTGTTCTAGATCGACGTTTTGCCAGCGCATCGCTAGCAACTCGCCAATCCGCAACCCCGTCAGCGCCAGCAACCACGCCAGCGAACGAGAAGGCTCTGGCAGAGCATCGAGCAAATCCCGAATTTTCTCAGGATCAATTGCTGCTCTTTGCTTCACCAAACCCCGTCGAGGCAGCCGAGTCTTCCGAACCGGATTGCTCGGAATCAGCTCCGCTGCTTCG
>JANXUC010000062.1 GCA_025352065.1 Acidobacteriaceae bacterium
CCCGGCAAGTATCACGTGGAGTTTTCCATGCTGAACCTGCTGGGCCGTGCCTTCTTTACCGCGGAGCGCGAAGTCGTCATGCCCAGTCCGCCAACCGAGGGCTTCACCGTAACCGAGGTTGTTCCATTTGTGGACGCTAAGCAGGTCGATCCCGCCAGTTCCGCCGTGCTGCCCTTCAGCTCCGGAGGGGTAAAGTTCACTCCCTACACCGGCAAGAATCTGGTTTTTGCTCCGGGAGAAGATCTAAAGGTCTTCTATCAAATTTGGTCCGCGCCGACTGCTCCGCAAAACAGAGTCGGCAAAAAGTTGCTGGCCGATTACGCTTATGGACGCCCCGGAATTTCCGGTACCGCCAAGCAGATCCACGACGAAGCTCTGAAAGAGCAGTTTGACGAGAACGGTTCCATGATCAGCGGCAAGAAGCTTGAAACCACCGATCTCGATCCTGGAAATTACCGCATGGCGCTCACCGTTTCGGACCCAGAAACTCGCGAAAAGCGTTTCGGAACGATCTCCTTTGTTATATCTCCCACCGACCCTTCACCCAAGGAAGCCTGGGATGTTTACGACGACAAGCTGGTGGAATACGTCAGCAAAGGTCAGTCCGACTACGAATTCGGTCTGAGCTGCCTGGCGCAAAACGATAAAGTCGATGCGGAGCGAGCCTGGCTGGTGGCTCTGCAGAAGAATCCGCAGCATGAAATGGCGCGCACAAAATTGGTCGATTTTTACCTGACCCAGCAAGCCTACGGAAAGATCACGCAGCTCTACTCCAAAGCTCCCGTAACCGCCAAGACGGACGACCAAACTGTGATTGGGATTTCCGACAGCTTCGATAAGACCGGCAACACGAGAAAGGCCGCCGACGTCGTCGAGTCGGCGATTGCCCTCAAGCCCGAGAGCGGACACCTTTACCTCGCGCTGGCTTCCTACTACCAACGTTTGGGGAATGCGCAGAAGGCGCAGGAACTCGAGCGCAAGGGAAAGTCGCTGATCGCCGCCAGTTCGCCTTCTGAGTAACCTTTCAGCCCCGGTAGCCCTGCACAATGCCTGCGGCCAACGGGGGCCCGCCTTGGCTGCTTTCTGCGGATGCCCATCCACGAATCCATAGGAGACTCACAGCGATACATATGGTTTATTGTAGATTGGTCGATATTGTCTAGTGTTGTTATCTCTGTATATATAACAAAATAAATTAGTTAACTAAAAAAAAGACAATGCTTCACACTGGCACTCGCAGTGCTTAACTATGGTGGGCAGAGGTGGGCAGATTGCGCCAAGTTGTGTTGCGCTAACGTCATTATTAAGCCTCGAATTTAGGATTTGTCTCAAAATGATTCAAGTAAGTCCCCAGCGCTACGTCTTCAACTTCACGAAGGAGTCACAATATGTTTAGGAAGCTTTGCTCAGGTGCCGCGATTTGCGCGCTGTTTATCTCGCTTACAACCCTAGGCTTCGCCCAGGGCTCAGCCGAATCCTCCGTTACGGGTAACATTTCCGTGCTTGTCAGCGATCCTTCTGGCGCCACCATTGCCGATGCCAAGGTCACGCTCACCGGTGCGACGGGCAACAAGGTCGCCACCACGGGCGGCGATGGAAAGACTCTCTTCCAAATTTTGCCTCCGGGCGGTTACACAGTTAAGATCGAAAAGACTGGTTTCAAGACGTCCGACGTTAAGGACATCCAAGTCGTCATTGGTCGCGCCACTCCGGTCAATGTGAAGCTTGAAGTTGGTGCAGCTTCTGTGACGGTTGAAGTGACGGCGGATGCGATCGCTGTAGACACAGCCTCTACCGCCAACGGCGCGAACCTCAATGACCAGTTTTATCAATCCGTTCCTGTAGGCCGCGGCGTTACCGGCCTCTTCTACGCGGCGGCCGGGGTTGCCTCCGGCGGCGGCACAGGTACTGCGAACCCGTCGATCTCGGGCAGCGCGATCCGGGTCTCGGCGCCCCCGTCGTCCACGAGGCAGAGCTCGACCTTGTCGGCAACCTCGGAGAAGACGGCGAAGTTGACACCGCTGCCGTCGTAGGTCGCCCCGAGCGGGTAGGGCTTGCCGGGCCAGGTTTCCATGGTCCCTTCCAGGTTCTCGCGGCGGATGGCCGCAGGGGTCGGACCGGGGCGTCACTGGCGCGGTCGGCCTCCATCCTAGGGTGGCACCGCGGCGACGCGGCCGACGCCCGGGTCTGGGGCCCTGAGCACGGCGCGGTATGCCGT
>JANXUC010000130.1 GCA_025352065.1 Acidobacteriaceae bacterium
CTGATCGGAAATCTGGCGGTAGGTCGTGCTATCGGTGAGCTGATGAATCAGCTCACTTCCCGCCTGCGACATGCGGTCCAACAGAGTCTTGGGGAAGAAGCACGGCGTCTCACAGAGGCGAAACTTCACTGGCGTGCCGCAGCGGCGTGCCATCTCTTGCTCGAAATGGCGATACTTTTCAGGGGTAAATCGGGCGTTAAAGTCCTTGCGGCGAGCTGGAATCATGGCCGCAGCAGTATAGCGCGGGTACGGCATATTTTGTCATTCCGAGCTAAGCGAGGAATCCCTATTGCCGCAAGCCCGTTCGTATTTAAAGGGAACGGGATCGGCTAGGCTTCTAGCAAAAACTGCCCCTGCTGCATGATCTGCTGACCGTCTACCCAGATATTAAATTTGCGCCCGACAACGTCGATATGCGTCGCCGAATCCCAGTCCGCGCCTGTATGGAAGCCGTAGGGATTCCCGAACGCAATGTGCACGCCGGGATATTTTTCGTCTTGCAGTATTTGCCCGATGACGTCGTTGAGGCCGATATTCGTGCCGATGGCAAACTCGCCGACGCGGTCGCTGTTTTCGTCCGTGTGGGTGTACTTCCAAAAATCTTCTTCGAGTTCGCGATTTTCCGAATGTGCTTGCGTCAGGCGATTGCCTTTCATGTGAATCGTAAGCGGCGCACTCTCCAGGTCGCCGAACTTCTCGCAAAGATAATCCCCCACGACGCCATCAATCACAAAAGTTCCGTTCACTTCCCCCGGAGTCGTGAAAATTTCGCCGCCCGGCAAGTTGCCCCACTTGTCCGGACTGATAATCCCGCTCGTCTTGATCCATCGATAATTCGGATTCAGCTGTGCGGTGATGTCGGTGCCGTTGGCTGTGGTCGCACGCACCTCGTGCGCCTTACTCACAATGTCGATCACTTTTGCGCTCAGCCGGTCCACCTTCAGAAAATCCGCGCGCATGCCTTCCAGCATGATCTGACGGTTGATGTTCACCATGTGTGCGTGGCGAATTTTCCGCCGATTGACGACGTCCGTCATCTGCATGCGCGACCTGAGTTCGTCGCGCTGCGCGACGACCGCGAACACGCTGACCTGACTTGTTTCCATGTCCTCAAGAATTTCACGAGGCAGGTCGGTCAACGGGCGCGGCGCACGCTCTTCCAGTATCCAGGCATTGTAAGGCGATCCCACAGCTTCGATTTCATGCACGATGCTGGCCGCAATTTCGGCACACGCGTCGTCCGTAATCACCGTAACTTTTTCGGAAGGTTGCACGCGAAGACACACATTGATCGCGTTCCGCGCGCCCAGCGTCAGCTCGGGATCAAACGGCATAGTGCTTAGCCGGGTTGGGTTGGAAACAGAAATGCTCATGCGAAAGTGCTAGCCCACTTTTCTTTCCGGAAGCTCGGCCACATCCAGCCCAACCGAAGTCTCCTGAATGATGTAATCCATAACCTTCATCAGGTCGCCACCACTCTCAGCATAAACGCGAAGTTGCCGATCCGCACCCGTTCCCATCCGCATAATCTCACGAACGTAACCGACCTCTTGGCGCGAATCGAGCTCATCCAGAACGTCATCGACAAAAGCCAGATATTCCTCAAGCAATTCGCGTTCCGGAACCTCTTTTTCTTTGCCAAAATCGACGAGCTGCCCTTCAATCCCGTAGCGCGACGCTCGCCACTTGTTCTCCATAATCAGCGCGCGGCGATACAAGCGAAAGCCCTGGTTCTGCGCATATAGCTTGTAAAGTTTTACGACCGTTGCTTGGATCAACGCCGCCAACGCAATCGTTTCATCCACTCGCATCGGAATATCGCAAACCCGAAATTCCAGCGTGTTGAAGAATGGATGCGGGCGAATATCCCACCAGATTTTCTTGGCGTTATCCATGCAGTTCGTCTTTACAAGCAGCCCGATAAAGCGCTCGTACTCGCCCCAACTCGGAAAGTAATCCGGAATGTTTGTGCGCGGGAATTTGTCGAACACCTTGCATCGGTAGGACTTTAGCCCGGTATTCATGCCCAGCCAAAAAGGCGAATTCGTCGACAACGCCAGAATGTGAGGAATAAAATACCGTGCTGCGTTCATGATCTGGATCGCAGTTTCACGGTCCTCAATTCCGATGTGAACGTGCAATCCGAAAATCAGGTTTGCGCGAGCCACCAACTGCATGTCCTCGACAATTGTGTGATAGCGCTCGTCGGGATAAATTTCCTGTGCGCGCCAATCGGCAAACGGGTGGGTCGCCGCGGAAGCCAAACGCAGGCCATTCTCGTGCGCCAGCCGCACCATATCCCGGCGCAGCCCCTTCACTTCCAGATTCGCTTCCTTAATGTTCTTGCAAATCCCCGTGCCGACCTCCACCACCGACTGATGCATTTCTGGCTTTACACGTTCTTCCAGAATCATCCTGCCTTTGGCAATAATTTCGGCGTGGATGTGCGAGCGCAAATCTCGCGTAACGGGATCTACAGTTTGATATTCCTCTTCAATCCCAATCGTGAAGCTCGGCTGCATGGCAAACCTGCTTTAGAGATGTCGGTCGTGCCGCGAGCGCGCGGAGGCGCGCCAACGCCGCAAAACAGTATACCAATCTGCTGTGTTTAGCCTCTCAAAAACGACGCCCAGCGCAGCTCGCGCGCAGGATTGTCATCGCTGAGCGCCTTCTTCACCGCCATCTCTGCGACGGCCTGCACAACCCATTCGAAGTTCTCCTCCCCAACAGACTTCATGTCAGCGTCGGGCGCCGGATTCATAAAGTCGATGGCATAAGGAATTCCGCCCTCGACGGCAAACTCCACCGTGTTCAGGTCGTAGCCCAGCGCTCTGCAAAGCGTCAGCGAATCTTTCACAATGCGAGCGCGCAGAGCCGGAGCCGGTTGCGGATTCCCCTTCATGTAGCGCTCGTGGTGCGGCGCTTTCGGGTCATACCGCATAATATGGACCTTTTCTTGCCCAATCACATAGCAGCGGAAATATTCTTCGAAATTCACGCCTCGCTGCAGCGTCATGCACAGGTTTCCAGTTTCGTTGTAGCGCTCGAAAAATTCTGACTGCGAATCCACCTTGTAGACGTGTTTCCACCCGCCGCCATCATAAGGCTTCAGAAACGCAGGGAAGCCGACATACTCAAAAATCTCGTCCCAATTCAGCGGATAGACCAGATTGCGCATCGACTGCTCCGAAGTATCCGGCGGGTGCTCGCGATGCGGCAAAATCACCGTCGGCGGAATTGCCACGCCGAGTTTCGTCGCCAGAGCGTAATTGAAAAACTTGTCGTCCGCCGTCCACCAGAACGGATTGTTGATGACAATCGTCCCCGTCAGCGCCGCGTTCTTCAAGAAGGCGCGATAGAACTCAATGTCCTGCGAAATGCGGTCAATAATGACGCGATAGCCGCACGGCTCGGCCATCTTAACTCCGCCAATCTTGACGAACTCCGCCGTCACGCCGTCCACCTTCATGGAATTAATGCGCTCCACCACGGCGGGTGGAAAGGTGTTTTCTTTGCCGAAAAGAATCCCGATTTTCTTCATGACTGCTTTCCTCTACTCTAAGATTGAGACCCGAGCTAGTACCCTACAACTTCTTTCACAACCCTCAAAAAATTCCCGCCCATAATCTTCTTAATATCCTCTTCTTTATATCCTCGCCGCAGCAAAGCATCGGTCAACGCAGGCATCTTCGAGAAATCCTCCAGCCCCAACGGCACGCTCTGAATGCCATCAAAGTCGCTGCCAATGCCCACGTGGTCGATCCCCGCCACCTTCACAATATGATCAATGCACTCCGCCGCATCTTCCACGGTGGCAGCGCCGGTTTTGGCATGGGCCGCGCCCATTTCCTCATATTCCTTTGCCGCAAACTGATCGAGCTCAACCCCGGCAAGATTCGGCTCAATCGCATTATGCTTGGCGATCATCTGTTTCAGCTCTCCGGCGTCTTTCTGATTCAGGAACGAAGCGCTAAAGTTCACGCCAACCACGCCGCCATTCTTCGCCAGCGCCCGGAACATGTCGTCCTTCATATTCCGCGGAACATCGGAGTTTACAAAGCAGGAGGAGTGCGATGCGATGACCGGCTTCGTTGAAACTTCAATCGCATCGTAAAACGTCTTGTCGGAAACGTGAGAGATGTCCACAATCATTCCGAGCGAATTCATCTCTCTCACAACCTGCTTGCCGAAATCGGTGAGCCCGTTGTGCTCAGGTTTCCCGGTCGAAGAATCCGCCCAGTCGTTGCTGCGAAAATGCGTCAGCGTCATGGAAAGAATCCCCATGCGCCGATACATCCGGAGAACCCTGAGGTCGTTGTCGATCTGGTGCCCGCCTTCAATGGTGAGCACGGCAGCAATCTTTTTCTGTCCCACGATGCGTTCAATATCGCGCCCGCTGGTAGCTAGCTCAATCTGATCGGGATACTTGTCGAGCACGCTCTGCATGGCATCCCGCAAATCCAGCGTCCGCCGCACGGCTTCGGCTCCGTGATAATACATCGGCGCCCAAAGCGCAAAAAATGGAACATGCATCCCGCCTTCGCGCAAACGCGGCAGATCGACCATCCCGTCCGGCAGCCGCTTCCCAATATCGACTCCCTCAATCAGCACGCGTTGCATCGTGTCATTGTGGCTATCCACGCCAAGCACGTGGGACTGAATCCGTTTAGCTTCCTCCGAAACCTGCGCAGATAGAAAGCTACTCAATGACAAAAGCAGCGCAAAAACGAGCAACAAACGGTATCTAGACAACATGTTCTCCAGAAGGCTTGAAATTACAAGGGTTCAAATCACAAAATCACAAATCGCCAAATCACAAATCAGAAATACTTTGCCGCCATCATCTGCCAGTAAGGCCAGTCATGCTTGCTGTGGTCACCCCAAATATCCAGCCAATGCGGAATCCCTTTGGCGTGCATGATCCCAGCCATCCGAACATTCTCATCCAGACACATGTCCCACTCTCCCGAAGCCAGTACCCACTTTACGCGATCCCGATACTGCCGCAAAAACCACTCATCGTTCATATTGGGCAGAAAATCCGGCGGATTGTTGAAGTAGCAATCGTTGTCGTAATACCCGCTTAAAAATTGCTTGATATCGTATGCGCCACCCATACAAACGCAGCCGGTAACGACGTCGGGATGCTTCAATGCAAAATTTAATGCCTGGTAACCACCAAAGCTGCATCCCGTCAAAGTAAGCCGCCCATCGCCGTTCCGATTGCGGATCAGCGGCAACACATCATGCAGGATGTAGTCCTCATACTGCACATGCCGCAGCACGCGCCAGCGCGGATGCGCGCCCTTGTTGTACCAGCTTTCGGAATCGACACTATCCGGGCAAAACACTTGTAGTTGCCCGCTGCCAATCTTGTGCGCCAGCGTGCCAATCATGCCGCGATCTTCATACTCAAAGTAGCGGCCCATGGAAGTAGGGAATACGATCACAGGCATGCCCGCATGTCCGAAGACCAGCATGTCCATGTCGCGATTCAAATCTCTGCTGTGCCAGCGATGATGTTCACGATTCATAGAAATAAAGTCCGGAAGAACTGTGGCGGTCATTTTCTTATTTTTCCGGGGGAATGGCAAATCGAAGGGAGCGATCAGAACGTCGCTTTTCCACCATGTTAGACAATGTCAGATTTTTGTGGGATACGTTTTGCAAATCTTTCCTGAAAGCAGTTGGTGTGCTCAACCCACGCCTTAATTATTGGGGAAACCCATCCGATTGTTTCCAGCAGCTCAGAATAGTCTTTCTGGAGATCTCTCTTGTTGATGATTCGCTCGTGGTGTGCAATCCGGTTACGCAACGTTTTGAGGTTGATCAATCTATCGTGCACGTGTTTCCGTCGCACACGTATTGGGAAAATTCGATGGAGGTATTTAAACCACAGAGAATCCTCGTATCCATGAGAGGCCAAACGCACCCAGAACGAAAAGCTAAGTTCAGCAACCACTCTACTCGGATTGATC
The DNA here is from genome assembly GCA_025352065.1 of Acidobacteriaceae bacterium. Classification (GTDB taxonomy): domain Bacteria; phylum Acidobacteriota; class Terriglobia; order Terriglobales; family Acidobacteriaceae; genus JANXUC01. The sequence goes on from JANXUC010000130.1 coordinate 5,979, forward strand.
TCTGCTGGGCGACCTTGGATTTTCGTCTTAGCCTCATCGATGGCGCGGCGCTCGGATTCCTGCAACGCGAACATGTCATACCATTCAGGACTTCCCAAGCCCGCAGTTAGCGTGTTGTGAATAGCATTCCTGAGGCTTACTTCGAGGCCTTGGACGACTCCGTAGAGTGCCTCCGACAGTTCGGTATTTCTTTCGTAAAGACGAATAGCAGTCTGCCTGTCGCCTCGTGCTTGGGCAGAGTATGCAGCAAGTCGTTCATCCTGTCGGGAGCAGATCAGATGACGAACGTGTCGTCGAGGAATGC
>JANXUC010000155.1 GCA_025352065.1 Acidobacteriaceae bacterium
ACATTCATTCCTGGCAAAAATGGCTCTGGCCTTTTGGTTACTGCAGATTTTAACGGTGACGGCAGAAGCGATATTGCCGCACCCTCTACTAGCTACTTGTACATAGGTGAGTTCGCTGCCCCTGAGACCCTCAGGAATCGCTACTACGAGTCGGCGGGCCCCGGTTTTTCCATGGTTGCAGGCGACTTCAATCACGATGGAACTGTGGATCTGGCTTCCGTCGAGGGCGGGGGCGTAACCATCTACTTAAATACCGGGGCGGTCTCCACAAGTCTGGCCAGTTCCGCGAATCCATCCAAGGTCGGACAAGCCGTAACGTTCCAATCCGCGATCTCTCCCACCCTGCGCGGCGTAATCGGAACTCCAACTGGCACGGTCACCTTCAAAGATGGCAGCACGGTTCTGGGGACGGGGAAAATCAAGGTGGGCGGCATCGCCAGCTTCTCCACCTCAACTCTTGCCAAAGGATCGCACACGATCACCGCGACGTATTCCGGGGACGGAAAATTCATCCCCAAGTCGTCATTGGCGTTGACCCAGGTCGTGCAATAGACGTTTGATTTGGAAGTTGCGCCAACTATTGGGCACTGGCAGAGTTGACGCTGCCAGTGCCTTTTTGTGCATTCGACAACTCAGCCGAGTTCGAACCTGGCCTCCCGATTTTCGGAAACAGGTGACATCGGGTTGGCCAGTGCGGTAAGTTTGTAGTAGAAATAAGGCTCAAGTCTACATATGTAGACTTAGCATGAAAATCCTTCGATTATTTGCGCTAATTCTGCTGCTCTCCGTCGCATGTTCTGCGGCGGATCTGGCCGTGCTGCGCAACGGATTCACCATCCGTCATGAAAGCCGGGCGCAAGTCGGTGCATCCACAAGGCTTTACACCTCGAAGGACCGAGTGAGTTTCGTCGATGTCCCTACCGCTGATGTAGAACGCTTCGACAAAGACGACGCGATTCCCGAATCGGGAATTTCTGCCACGCGCTCGACCCTTCCCTCTGCCTCAAATGCCAAGCCCTCGCCACAATCTGTTGCCGATGCCATCAGCTCGGCCAGCCACCGCTACAAACTTGACCCGGACTTCGTCACCAGCGTCGTTTCCGCCGAGAGTGGGTTCAACCCCCGGGCGCGCTCCAGCAAGGGCGCCAAGGGTCTAATGCAGCTCATGCCCGGTACTGCCTCGCAACTTGGAGTCAGCGATCCCTTTGACCCAGCCACGAATGCCGACGGCGGCACTCGCTACCTGCGCGGTCTGCTCGAACGCTACAACTTCGACGTCCCCAAAGCTCTGGCAGCCTACAACGCGGGGCCAACGCGCGTGGAGCAGCACCACGGCGTCCCTCCCTACCGCGAGACGCGACGCTACGTGACCCGCATCATCAACGACTATAACCGCAAGAAGATCGCGCAGGGGTACGTCGCCAAGCCTACTGCGGCGACCCCGGCCGCCAACAGACCTCAAGCTGCGAAAGCTGCCCCGAAAAACAGTCTGCTTAGGGCCAAAGTATCTCGAAAAGACTAGCCTTCAGGGCGTTCTAACAGCTAATTTCTATTACTAACCGGTTTCTTTTCATCAACAAAGCATTAAAAACCTCCCTTGCCGCGTTGACCGCGAGGGTGCGCTCCTATACCTTCATGTGATCTACCTGTATCCCGGCAGTCTCTTTGAAAGTATGGAAAAGAAGCGCGCTCTGATCACGGCTGTCGTGGTGGCATTGCTGGGTATCCTGATTTACACCCAGTTCAAGGAGTGGCGAAACTTCGACTGGGCTACCTTCTGGGCGGAGACACACAAGGTCCGTAAGATCCACATTCTGCATGGAATTTTGTTGATCTACATCGCCTATGCGCTGCGCGCCCTGCGTTGGAAGATTTTTCTGAAGCCCATCAAGAACACTTCTTTTCTTGGCCTGCTGCCACCGACGCTCATTGGTTTCACAGGGTTAGCGCTGCTGGGGCGCCCCGGAGAGTTCATCCGGCCTTATTTGATTGCGCGTCGCGAAAATCTCTCCGTCTCATCACAGATTGCAGTGTGGACTATCGAACGCATCTTCGATATGGGCGCGTTTACTGTACTTATGGTAGGAGCGATTTTTGCCTCTAAAGGGCTGAGAACATTGAGCTTCTATCCCAGAATTCGCGAAGGTGGCTTCTTTCTGGTTGCGGCAGTCGCAGGCATGGCTCTGGTGGCAATTGTAATCGCCAAGAACGGAAGCCGATTGGCTGACATGGCGCAAGTACAGTTTGGCCGCATCAGCGCCGCCCTCGGACAAAAAGTGGCCGACAAGATTCGCGAATTCGGCTTGGGGCTGAACACAATTCATGGAACGTGGGAATTCGTTCAGCTTTCGGTCGTGTCGGTGGGGATGTGGTACGTGATCGCCCTGGCTTATAGGGAAGTCACCCACGCCTACGCGGTCCCAACGCTGATGCACCTGACCACCTCTCGTGTGTTGTTGCTTATGGGATCGAGCATGGTGGGCTCGATTTTGCAGCTGCCCGCAGTGGGCGGGGGTTCGCAGTTGGCGACAATTAGTGCGCTGTCCGCAATTTTTGACGTCCCGAAAGAATCAGCTGCAAGTTGCGGGATTCTGCTGTGGATGGTGACGTTTATGGCGGTCATCCCGTTGGGATTGGCGCTGGCGCACCGGGCGCATTTGTCATTGCGCAAGTTGTCGGAAGAGAGTGCGCACGAAAGCAGTGCTGCTAAGCCCTGACGCTACTCGCTGTGCTCGCTTCCTGCGCTGCTACAATCTGTAGGGGCAACTTATCATTCTAAGCGCAGCGAAGAATCGCTATTGTTGCCAGCGCTCTAGCAGCGAAAGGAATTCTTCGCTGCGCAGAATGACAAATCGTAGTTGGACGACGAAATTGCTTTGCTAGCTAGAGAACTTGGTTTTCGACGATTATGAAGTGTCCTTTTTGCGCATTCTTAAACGATAAAGTTGTGGACTCTCGGGAGAGCAAGGAGGCGGATTCTATTCGTCGCCGGCGCGAGTGTCTGCAATGCGGCAAGCGCTTTACGACCTACGAAAGGATCGACGAGATCCCGTACATGGTGGTGAAGAAAGACGGTCGGCGGGAACGATTCGACCGGCAAAAAGTATTGAGCGGATTGCTGCATGCTTGCGAAAAGCGGCCTGTGGCAATTTCAAAGCTTGAACAAATTGTGAACGACGCCGAATCTTATGTAATCGATTCGGCTGAGCGTGAGCGTAAGACGAGCGAAATTGGCGAGCTCATCATGAACCGTCTGCGCAAGCTGGACAAGGTTGCGTATGTGCGGTTCGCTTCGGTTTATTTGGATTTCAAGGACGTGAAAGAGTTCATGTTGGAGTTGAAAGACCTGGTGCAGGCTAAGGAAGCGGTTCCCGTGGTGAAGAGCGGGAAGGTGTAGCGTCTCCCAGGTTATCGTCCAAAGAACGGACGCGAACCTGGGGCACCGAGCTGGAGTTCTTGATGGAGGCATGGGCGTCCTCGCCCGTGCTGCGTTGGGTGTGTGGTTGGCCAACGGGCGAGGACGCCCGTCGCTCCATTATTTTATTATCAACTTTAAGGACGATACGAATTCATGGCATACGCAGTTACGCTGATTCCCGGCGATGGTATTGGTCCCGAAGTGGTGGGCGCGGCGGTTCGCATTCTTGAGGCAACCGGCATCAAGTTTGAATGGGAACGTTTTTCCGTTGGGGCCGACGCGTTCGAAGAATCCGGGGAATACATTCCGAAAGAGCTGATTGAATCGATTGAACGAACGCGGCTGGCGTTGAAGGGTCCTGTGGGAACTCCAATCGGCAGCGGATTCAGCAGCGTGAACGTGGCTCTGCGCAAGAAGTTTGAGCTGTACGCGAATTTTCGTCCCATCAAGAATCTTCCGGGGATGGAAACGAAGTATCCAAATGTCGATCTGATCATCTTTCGCGAGAACACCGAGGGACTCTACTCCGGCATCGAACATGAAGTTGTGCCAGGCGTGGTGGAGAGCTTGAAGATCATCACAGAAAAGGCATCGACTCGCATTTCAAAACACGCTTTCGCTTACGCTCGCAAGTTTGGACGGAAGAAAATTCACTCCATCCATAAAGCCAACATCATGAAGCTGTCGGATGGGCTTTTCCTGAAGTGTTCGCGTGCGGTAGCGAAAGACTATCCAGACATTGAATACGCCGAGCACATTGTCGACAACACGTGTATGCAGTTAGTGATGAATCCCTACCAGTACGACGTTCTTCTCATGGAAAACCTGTACGGCGACATTCTTTCCGATCTGTGTGCGGCGTTTGTCGGCGGATTGGGGCTGGTTCCCGGAGCGAATATTGGCGCGGACTGTGCACTGTTTGAAGCGGTGCATGGTTCAGCACCCGATATTGCGGGGAAGAATCTGGCCAATCCCACAGCCGTACTGCGCTCTTCCCTGTTGATGCTGGATTATTTGGGCGAGACGAAGGCTTCGGCGCAAATTACAGCGGCGCTGGAAAAGGTTTATCACGAGAAGAAAACTTTGACGCGCGACGTGGGCGGCAATGCCGGGACATCGCAATTTGCCGATGCGGTGATTGCGGCGATGCAAGGCGCCTGAAATAGCGAAGAAACTGGCTCCCTTAGGGAAGCCCTGCATAAGTCTCCGGTTCTGTGACCTCGGGGGCTGAGGCCCAAGTATTTGGCGCATTTTTGCGGCGCTAAAGCGCCGCACTACCAGAACCGGCGACTTGTGCGGCGACTTGTGCAGCGGTTCCTTAGGCCCCCTCATTCTGTTAAACTAATTAGTTTCTAGAGGTTTTTTAGAGGCCTTTTCTAGAGGCCTAAGGGGTGCGTTCTGAAATCATTAGCTACTCCATATAATCGCGGGCTGCATTTTTTCGCGACTTTGGTCGCGGGGGCAACGTTCCTGCTGCTAATTGCTGGAGCCCTGGTCACCAGTAACGACGCGGGACTCTCGGTCCCCGACTGGCCCACGTCGTTTGGGTCGTTTGTGAAGATGCCGCCGATGGTTGGCGGAATCCTTTACGAGCACGGCCATCGCATGTTGGCGGAATTTATTGGAGTGCTCACCATTGTTCTTGCGGTGTGGACATGGCGCGCGGACAATCGCGGCTGGATGAAAGGCTTGGGTGTCGCAGCGCTGGGTACGGTGATTGTGCAAGGCGTTCTCGGCGGCATCACAGTGTTGAAATTCCTTCCGCCTGCAGTTTCGACGGCACACGCGGCGGTGGGGCAAACGTTTTTCTGCATCGCAGTCGCCATCGCGCTGTTTACAGGACCGCACTGGGTGGAAGAGCAGCCGCGCACGGCTTTTGATTCGAGCCGTCCCAGCCTGATCATGCTGACGCAGCTTTCGATTCTCTCGCTGTATGTGCAACTGATTTTGGGCGGCCTGTTTCGTCATCACGGACTCAGTTGGTGGCCGCATGCCCTCCACGCGGCTGTTGTGGCCATGCTGCTAACGTGGACGGCGGTTCGGGCGCTTTCACTCTATGCCGAAATTGAGGCTGTGCGTGGACCTGCCATTGTTATGCTGAGCCTGATGGTGGCGCAGCTTTGCCTGGGGTTTGCAGCTTTCATCACACGGGTGCTGTGGGGACGAGATGCTGCGCAGCCAGAACTTCCCATGGTCGTTTCGACGGTAGCGCATGTGGCAGTAGGAGCGTTGCTTTTGGCTACAACAGTAGTCCTCGCGATACAAGTTTGGCGCCATGTGCCGGTCGCCATTTCCGAAACTGTGCGCAAGCGGCCTCAAAGAGCCGTGGCCGCATGAGTGCAGTCATTCAGCCCCTCGCTGTACCAGGAAACCGGATCGCTGCGTTGCTCAGCGATTATGCACAACTGACCAAGGCGCGCGTCACCACGCTGATCGTCCTCACGGCTTGGTGTGGTTACTACTTTGGCTGCGTTCAAGCGGAGGTGTCGTCAATATCGTGGAATCTTTTCCATGCGCTACTGGGCATCGGCATGGTTTCCAGTGGTACAGCGGCATTGAATGAAGTGATGGAATATAAGGTCAACGCCAATATGGGGCGCACGGCGAGGCGTCCCATCCCGGCAGGCCGCATGAGCGTGCTGCACGGAGCGGTGGTAGGGTTGACGCTGACTCTTGGTGGGGCGCTGTATCTGGGATGGGCACTGAACTCGCTCACGGGATGGCTGTCTTTGGCTACAGCAGCGGTTTATTTGGCGGGGTATACGCCCCTGAAGCGCGTGTCGCCAATTTGCACGTTTGTAGGCGCGTTCCCTGGAGCTATGCCGGGAGTGCTCGGCTGGGCCGCCGCGCGCGGGCGTCTGGAATGGGGCACGCTGGTGATCTTCGCCATTGTGTTTTTGTGGCAGTTTCCGCACTTCTTTTCGATTGCCTGGCTCTATCGCGACGATTATGCGGATGGCGGTATCCGGATGCTGACTGTGGTCGATCCGGATGGGCGATCAACTTCGTGGAGAATTCTTGCGTATTCGCTGGTGCTGATTCCGGTGAGCGTGCTGCCGACTGTGATTGGGATGTCGGGACGGTTTTATCTTGTTGGCGCAGTGCTTCTGGGATTGGCGTATCTCTATGCGGGGACGCGTCTGACAAGATTGGGATTGCCGGTGACGGCGCCGGTTTCTAAGCTGCGGGCGCGGCAGTTGTTGCAGGCATCGGTGTTGTATCTGCCGCTGTTGTTTGCGCTGATGATGACGAACAGCGTTCGGCCATAAGTTCAATACCTGAATTGGAATTGCCATTGCGGACGTGGCCAGGCGTCCATCCGCGAGTGTGCCCAGTTTTGAAAGGGATTCCTCGCTGCGCTCGGAATGACAATCGCTTTTGTGAATTATGAGCGCTCCATACACCATCTTTCCGGCGATCAACGCCACGCTGAACGGCACTTGCGCAGTGTTGCTACTGATCGGACGGTGGCGGATAGCGCAAGGACGTCGTCAACAACATCGCGCGGTGATGATTGCAGCGGTTATCACTTCCAGCCTGTTTCTGGCTTGTTATCTCACCTATCACGCGATGCTGCAGATTTACGCGCATGGGGCAATCACGCGGTTTCAGGGAACTGGACTGGCGCGGCCGATCTATTTTTCAATTCTGCTTTCGCATACGATTCTTGCCGTCGTGACTGTGCCGCTGGTTCTGGTCACGCTTTCGCGCGGGCTCCGAGAACGCTTTGACAGACATCGCGCGATTGCGCGGTGGACGTTTCCGATTTGGCTGTATGTTTCGGTGACGGGTGTGGTGATCTACTTTATGCTGTACCACTGGTTCGCGGCGTAACGGGTTCTGGTAGCGCTGGCATCCTGCCGGCAGTCGCGGGGGCGTCCCGCCCGCGTAGCGATGAATTTTAGAAGTCGCCTAACGGGCGAGAGGCCCGCTGGACTGCCGCCGGGACGGCAGCGCTACCAAGTCAAAAGCTCAGCGGAGCGAGCTCCGCTGCCACACGAGCACTGCACACGAGCACGCATCATTCTGGTATATTCGAGTTCCGGTCCCCTGCAACTTCAGGAAGCGCCTGCGCTGACCGACCTCGTTCGTACGGCCCACAGAGATGGCATAATTTTAGAGACGGAATTAGAAGGAGCACCCATGGCAAAGAGCGTCAACAAAGTGATTTTGATCGGCAACCTGGGCAAAGACCCTGAGGTGAAGTACACGCCGGGCGGCATGGCGGTGGCAAAGTTTTCGGTGGCGACGAGTTCGCGGTACAAAGACAAGGCCGGTGAATGGCAGGACCGCACCGAGTGGCACAACATCGTGGTGTGGGACAAGTTGGCGGGCATAGCAGGCGAATATTTAAAGAAGGGCGGCAAGGTCTACATCGAAGGCCGTCTGCAGACACACTCCTGGGAAGATCCGCAAACCAAGCAGAAGAAATATATGACCGAAATCGTGGCGAACGATTTAATGCTCCTGGGCGGACGTGAGGGCGGGGCTGGAGGTGGCGAGAATGCCAGCCGCGGCGGATCGCGCTCGGACGCTGCTCCCAACGATATGGATCAGCGTGCGCCGGAGATGGAAGGCGCTTCGCCGATCAGCGACGACGATATACCGTTCTAAAGCATTCAGAATGACAAAATGATCGTTAGATTTAGCAATCGCAAAGAATCCCGGGGGGACGCGCATGAAATACATCTTGATACTGCTGGCAGTCGCCGGAATCGTACTCTCGGCTCTGGCGTTGCGGGAGCACTATAATGACGGCCCTGCCCCGTGCTATATCAACGACCGATGGGATTGCGGCGTCGTCAACCATAGTCCTTACGCGGTGCTTTATGGCGTGCCTGTGGCTGCGATTGGGATTGCGGGATATCTGCTGCTGGGGTTGATGGCGTTTCGACGCTCGTACCGGATGATGATGATAGCCGTAGTGCCTGCGTTAGCGTTCTCGTTTTACCTGGCCCATGTGGAAAAAGATGTTCTTCGAGTATGGTGCATCTATTGCGTTGGGTCGCTGGGAGTGATTGTCACCATGTCCCTGCTTCTGGTGGCGGCGAACATTCTTGGAGCGTTTCAGCGGAGCGATACGTCGGCTTCCGATATCCGGTACCTGAAGGCGGAAGCCATGCGCAATGACCGATCATAATTGACTGATCGTAAGCGATAGGAAAGGATTCTTATGTCCGATCTAGCCAGCAAAACCTGCGTTCCGTGCCGCGGAGGCGTGCCTGCCTTAAAGGGTGAAGAACTGGTCGCCCTATCGCACCAAGTTCCGTTATGGCAGGTCGTGAATGAGCATCATGTGACGAGGAAGTTCGAGTTCCCGGATTTTCGCAAAGCGCTGGCCTTCGTGAACCGCGTGGGCGAAGTGGCGGAACAGCAAGGCCATCATCCGGATATTCTGCTGGCTTGGGGACGAGCCGAGATTACCGTCTTCACCCACAAGATTGACGGTTTGGCGGAAAGCGACTTCATTCTGGCAGCGAAGATTGACAAGCTGTATCCTTAGGCGCTTCCTTCCACAACCGCTGTGCCCATAGCCACAAACTTGCGGGTATCAACGTGAGCAGCCCCGTCGCCGAGGCTACGTGGGGAGCGGAATAGCCAGCATCCAGAAAATGTCCCGCCAAATAGGCTCCTACAGCTAATGTGAACATGCAGAGGCCGAGTTCGGCGGCGAAGACGCGTCCGCGGAACTTATCTTCCGTGTTGAGCTGCAGAAGCGTGGTTGAGAAGACCCAGACCGTCGCGCCGCCCATGTGCGAGAGAACCGCGCAAGCGCAAGCCAGTAACAGCGTCTTTGAGAAGCCCAGCAACGTATAACCGGCGGCCGTCGCCACGAATCCCCACAGAATTCCGAGGCGCAAACGTCGCTCCGACCTGCCGCCCCAGCCAGCGGTCAACAGAGGGCCGAGCAGGGCTCCCAAACCGCGTGCGCCCAGCAGCACGCTCATTCCGAGAACCGCGCTACGTTCAGGGCTCAAGCCATGCATCCGCACCGGAAAATACTGTTTGCCCATCACGGTAAATAGAATCCAACTGGGGCCGATCATCCACTGGCCCGCCTTGACCAGCAGCATGGCTGTGAGCCGCGCGTCGGAACGCACATAGCGAATGCCATCCAAGATCGGCGAGAGGTCCACCAGATCTTTTGCACGCAAGGGTTCCAAATGGTCGGTGTGCGGCTCGAGAAACTTCATGCCGCTGATGAGCCACGCTGAGGCCGCGAAGGAGAGTGCGTTAAGAACGAACACCACATCCCGCCCGAAGAAGGCACCGACAACGCCACCGATCGCTGCACCCAGCGCAAGATTCAGGGACCAGGTCGTCGAACTTAAAGTATTGGCTAAGATGACGTCGTCTTCCCGGCAAATGTTTGGAATCACCGAAGTCCGTGCCGGCTCGAAGAACGCCGCCATGATGGTTTCCAGGAAGAGCAACGGATAGATAATCCAGACTGTTCCCGGCGAGCGCACGAACAGCATGCACAGGACAATGCCGACGCGAGCCAAGTCGGCGGAGATCATGACCAGCTTGCGGCGTACGCGGTCGTTGACCACTCCCGTGGTTGGAGTGATAAACGTCTGCGGCAGGACTTGCAGCACGAACGCAAATGCGACCGAACTGGCCTTCCCCGTCAGTTCCAGCAGAAGGCTGTAGATGGCCAGTGTGTAAAACCAGTCACCAAGTTCGCTGACGATCTGTGCCGACCACAAGCGGCGGAAGTTGCGATTCTCCCGCAACAGCCGCAGGTAGTTGGCGACGCCGATTTTTCGCAAGTGTTCTGATTGCATAACAGGTCTTCTCCGGACTTAAGTGCCGAAGAACCCAACCACGGCACGAGACGAAGCGCTCAGAAGCGAAACGAAAGCCGAACCAATGGCAAACGCTCTTACACGTCTTTCACAAACGAAGCCCGCCTTTGCAGCCGAGCCGGAACCAAGCGCAAGAGACCGCAACTGTTTGCGCAGATTACCTTGGTTTCGAGCTCGCAGAGGGATGTCGCGCTACTTCCAAGCCGTTTACTTACAGCAACTTGAGGCCAGAACCCTCAAGTAGGATTTCTTTGGCACACCCATTGCACTAACAACTGCGTAGTTCAAGTTTGGAGACCCTGCATGCAATCGCGCCGCAAGAAGATTGTTCTGGCCCTCGGCGTAACGCTACTGGTCAGCGTGTCCGCCTTTTCGAATCCCATCCGCAGCGCCGCCCTGCCCAGTAAGCCCGATTCCATGAACCGCATGGCAACCGTTCCTGAGCCCGGGACGCTTGCTATGCTGGGTACGGGCCTGTTAGGGCTAGCTGGAATCGTCCGTCGGCGTTTTCGCACCACAACAGCGTAGGTTTTCGTTTCTTCTCTCGTTCGTCTCTCTCTCTTGCTCTCGCCCCGAAGCCTCGTGCTTCGGGGTTTATTTTTGTGGGTCCTTACCCCTGTCTCCACCTGATCCCAGCTTCTGCTTCAAGTGCGCGGCGATTAGCCTGCCGTGGAAGCGGCCGTTCTCGATAAAGATCTCGTTCGTCCGCGAGCCAGCCACTATTACGCCCGCCACGTAGACTCCTGCCACGTTTGTTTCCAGCGTCTCCGGTTCGCAGCGCGGACGAAACTGCCCATCTGAAAGCTCAATGCCTATGCTTTGCAGGAAATCGAAATCCGGGTGGTAGCCGGTTAGCGCGAAAACAAAATCGTTCTGTAAACGTAACGGACCCTCGGGCGTTTCCAGCACGACGAAGTCCTGGGTGATCTCGCGGATGTGGCTGTTGAAATAGGCCATGACCTCGCCGTTCTTGATCCGATTCTCAATATCCGGACGCACCCAATACTTCACGTGCGGATGCACCTGCGGTCCGCGATGCACCAGCGTAACGCGCGCCCCGTGCCGCCACAAATCCAGCGCAGTCTCGACGGCGGAATTCTTTCCACCCACCACCATCACGTCCGCATCGTAGAACGGGAATGGCTCGCGGTAGTAATGGAAAACCTTGGGCAAGTCTTCGCCGGGAATCTTCATCAAATTCGGCAGATCGTAGTAGCCGGTGGCGGCAATAATCTTTTTGGCGCGATATTCCACAGGCCGCCCGTGCCGATCCGCGACGGCCGCGATAAAGTCCCCGTCTTTTCCCGACACTTTCTTGACCGTCTGATATTGGCGGACCTCCAACGAAAAGTGCTCGGCCACGCGACGGTAGTATTCCAAAGCTTCCTGGCGCGTGGGCTTTTGCAAAGCTGTGCTGAATGGAATGCCTCCAATCTCCAACAATTCCGGCGTGGTGAAGAAGACCATGTTCGTCGGGTAGTTGAAAATGGAATTCACCAGACAGCCTTTATCGATGATCACCGCATCAAAACCGGCCTTCTGGACCTCAATCGCGCAGGCCAGTCCGGTCGGACCAGCGCCAATGACGAGCACATCCGTGGAAGTTCCCGGAGAGGGTTCAGCCTGCATCCGGGGCAGCGTAACGGGCATATCGGCAGTCAGCACAGAAATGAATCCTATAAAGGATGAAGTAGAAGCCAAGGTCAGCAGCGCTGAGTCGCGCCTGCATGACTCAAGAGTCGCCAGTCTAGCATGCCCGACGCGTCGTCAGGCGCGTAGCTCAGGTCGCAACGTTGCTATAATTTTGAGTTCGCCAAGTCCTAATCAGTTGTTCCTATGGGAGTCGTCATGTCGACCGCCGCATCCACCGCAACTCGTACAGAAAAAGATTCGCTGGGCAGCAAGGAAATTCCGGCCAATGTGTATTACGGCATTCAGACTCTGCGCGCCATGGAGAACTATCCTATCTCCGGCATGCGGGCGCATCCGACGTTGATCCGCGCCATAGGCATGGTGAAGCAGGCTGCCGCGGAAGCCAATAAAGAGCTCGGCTTGGTGGACAAGAAGCGCGCCAACGCCATTATCCAGGCGGCGAAGGAGGTGCAGGCCGGCAATCTGAATGACTCGTTCATGGTGGATGTATTTCAGGCGGGCGCGGGCGTCAGTTTCCATATGAACAGCAACGAAGTGATTGCCAACCGCGCGGCGGAAATTCTGGGCGGCGCACTCGGCGACTACTCCGTCGTGCATCCCAACGATCACGTGAATTACGGGCAATCAACGAATGACGTTTTTCCGACTTCGATGCGGTTGGCTACGTTACTGGAACTCGAGAAGCTTTATCCAGCGCTGAACGGACTCACGAAGAGTCTGGACCAGAAAGCGAAAGAGTTTCACAAGATTTTGAAATCGGGCCGCACGCACATGCAGGATGCGGTGCCGATGCGTTTGGGCCAGGAGTTTGCAGCCTACGCCGGAGCCATTCGCCGCGCGACCGAAGCCATCCATCAATCGTCCGAATATTTGCGCGAGCTAGGTCTAGGTGGCTCGGCGGTGGGGACGGGCATCAACACGCATCCCGACTACCGCAAGAAAGCGATCGCACACCTGGCGAAAATCTCCGGGCAAAAGGTAACGCCGGTGGACGATATGCGTTATGCCATGCAATCCAACTTGGCCATGGCTGGGGTTTCGTCAGCGCTTCGCAATCTCTCGCTGGAAATTATTCGCATCTCGAACGATCTGCGCCTCATTTCGTCGGGCCCGAATACCGGTTTTGCCGAGGTCAATCTGCCGGGCTTGCAGCCGGGATCGTCCATCATGCCGGGCAAGATTAATCCGGTCATGCCCGAGCTTGCGGCCATGGTTGCATTTCAGGTTGTCGGCAACGACGTTGCGGTCGCGATGGCGGTCCAAGCCGGGCAACTTGAACTGAACGTGATGATGCCGACCATATCGTACAGCGTGTTGCAGTCGATTACGATCTTGACCAACATGCTGAAGCAATTCACTGACAAGTGTGTGGCGGGACTCACCGCCAACAAAGCGCGTTGCGACTTTTACACGCAGGCCACGGTATCATTGGCAACCGCGCTGAATCCGTATATCGGTTATGCCAAGGCAGCAGAGATCGTCAAGGAATCGGTGGCAACAGGTCGCTCGATTATCGACATTGCGCGCGACAAGAAGCTGTTGAGTGAAAAGGAAATCGCCGACATCCTTGACCCGGCTCGGATGACGGAACCACAACGCCCGCTGGAAGCGGCGGCAAAGCGCGAAAGCCTTAAGGCAAAGAAGTAGTCCGAATTCGGCCAAGTTATCCTCAAGATTCCCACAGCAAAAGAGGCCGAAATCTCGTTGTGCGAAGAATCACGCCATGCTTCCCTACCCTCAAAGTTCGTGCTTTCAACCATCTGCGAGGCAAGATCGAAGCACCTCTTTTGAGCAGTTGACAAAAATTTTCCACGCTTTAGAATCTTCCCTCGTCTTCTCGTAGAATTAAACCATGCCTGAACAACTTCTCGACAGCGTCTTAGTCAGCACAAACTTTCCCGATCTCAAACTCCATGCCACCGGCAAGGTGCGTGACGTTTATGCCGTGGACGCCGACCACCTGCTCTTCGTGGCCACCGACCGCATTTCCGCCTTCGACTACATCCTGGCAACGGGCATCCCGAACAAGGGCCGTGTGCTCACGCAGATTTCGCTGTTCTGGTTTGAATTCCTCCGCGACATCGTGCCGAATCACGTTGCCACCGCGGATGTGAATCAGTATCCCGAGATATTGCTCAAATACATCGACCAACTTCGCGGACGCTCCATGCTGGTGAAGCGGGCTGAAATGTTTCCCGTAGAATGCGTGGCGCGCGGCTACCTCTCGGGATCGGGCTGGAAGGAATATCAGGCGAGCGGGAGCGTGTGCGGAATCAAATTGCCGGCTGGCTTGCGCGAATCTGAGCAACTGCCGGAACCGATCTTCACACCCGCTACGAAAGCGCAAAGCGGACACGATGAAAACGTTTCTTTCGAGCGAACGGTGGAGATTCTGGGGCGCGAGACTTCGGAAACACTTCGTGATTTGACGCTGAGGATTTACAAGAAAGCGGCCGACTACGCTAAGACTCGCGGCATCATTCTGGCCGACACAAAATTTGAATTCGGCGTGACCGCGGCAGGCATCACCCTAGCGGATGAAGTGCTAACACCGGATTCCTCCCGCTTCTGGCCCGCGGATACCTACGCACCCGGCAAGGTACAGAATTCTTACGACAAACAGTACGTGCGCGATTACCTGGAATCGATCAAGTGGAACAAGCAACCTCCGGCCCCAGCGCTACCCTCGGAAGTTGCGCGCAAGACCAGCGAAAAATACATGGACGCTTACCGCCGGCTTACAGGACACGAACTTGATGCCTAGAGTGCAAATTCCGGGCAAACGTCGAGGCAGGCTTTAATGGGTATCGCCGACTGGGTGATTCTCGGAATTGTTTTGATCTCGGTGTTGTTAGCTGCATCGCACGGATTTTTCTTTGAGGCGATTTCGCTTGCAGGGTTGTTTCTGGGTTACATGCTAGCGATTTGGGAATATCATGTGGTTGCCAATTTCTTCATACCGTACGTGAAATCCGAGTTGATTGCGGATTTGATTGGGTTCGTTGTCATCCTGCTCGCGGTTGTGATTCTGGCTGGCATTGTAGGACGCATTGTGCGATGGCTGATGAAGGAAGCAGGCTTGAACTGGTTCGACCGCATCCTGGGCGGCGCATTTGGTTTAGTACGCGGCTGCTTGATGGCCGCGATCATATTGTTGGGATTTACCACGTTTAACCCGCAGTCCCATTGGTTGGAGGGTTCGCGGTTGGCTCCATATTTCCTGGTGGTGGCGCGCGGCGCAAGCTGGCTGGCTCCGTCGGAAGTACGGGCGCGGTTTCGTCAAGGCGCGGATGCCGTGCACAAGATGCAATCGGAAGTCGTCCAGCACTAGAAGAAAGATTGTCAGTCGGTCGCTGCGGCTTTTGTAAGAAGTTGTTTTGGAACACTTAATTTTTTGAAGGCCACGAAAGAGAGCTCCCCTGTGAAAGATCAACTCGAAGCGCTTGTCCTGCAAATGCATAAAAGCAATATTCTCTATTCCGAGGCCGTGCGCGAATTCAAGAAGCGATTTATCCTGGCGGTATTGCAGGAGAATAAGGGCAATCAATGCCGGGCCGCGCGCGAAATGGGAATGCATCGCAACACGCTAAACCGCACTCTGAGCGAACTGAAGATCGATCTGCGTCCCCTGCGCGATGGCGCTAAGCGTCCTTCACGCAGCGCTCGTCCGTTGCTGCAGGAGAGGAAGATTGCGCGCTAAGAGCGATTGGCAGCATGTGCGTTACTCCTGGAACGGGTGAAGTTCTGTCTGCAGTATGCTCGCCAACTGCCTGACTCTCATTGACTTGCAGATTCTACCCACGTAAGATTCGGCTCTGTGATCGGCGAAACTATTTCCCACTACCGCGTCGTGGAAAAGCTTGGCGGCGGCGGGATGGGCGTTGTCTACAAGGCCGAAGACACCCGGCTGCATCGCTTTGTGGCGCTCAAGTTCTTGCCGGAGGAAGTAGCCCGCGATCCCCAGTCTCTGGCGCGCTTTCAGCGGGAAGCGCAGGCGGCCTCCGCTCTCAACCATCCCAACATTTGCACGATTTACGACATAGGCGAGGCAAACGGCCGCGCTTTTATCGCGATGGAGTTTCTGGATGGCGTGACGCTCAAACACACCATCGGCGGAAAGCCTGTCGAGAACGAGGTATTGCTCGGGCTGGCCATCGAAATTGCCGATGCACTCGATGCCGCTCACAGCAAGGGAATCGTTCATCGCGATATCAAACCCGCCAATATTTTTGTCACTGAGCGTGGACACGCCAAGATTCTGGATTTCGGGCTGGCGAAGGTTGCCCCGGGGAACAAGGCGTCGGAGAAGAGCGCTGCCGCGGGCGATTTAGCCGACACCTTGGCAGGTAGTATTGACGAGCAGCACCTGACCAGCCCCGGTTCCACCTTGGGCACCATCGCCTACATGTCGCCTGAGCAGGCCAAAGGCAAAGAGCTCGATGCGCGCACGGACCTGTTTTCCTTCGGCGCGGTTCTCTACGAGATGGCGACGGGCACCCTGCCATTTCGCGGAGACAGCTCAGCCACGATTTTCGACGCCATTCTCAACCGCGCCCCCACGCCAGCCATCCGACTCAATCCCGGACTGCCGGCTAAGCTGGAAGACGTCATCAACCGGGCGCTGGAGAAAGATCGCGAGCTGCGCTACCAGAGCGCCAAGGAGATGCGGGCCGAACTGCTGCGCCTCAAGCGGGATACGGATTCGAGCCGGGTTCCGGTGGCGGTCTCGACGGAAACGTCCAGCGTGAACGCCAACTCCTCCACCAATGCCCACCCGATTCCCGCCTCGCGCCGCAATGCTCTGCTCTATGTCGCCGGGGGAATCGTCTTTCTCGTTGCCGCATTCTACACGTTCCATTTCTGGCCGTACTCCGGCCCAGCACTCGATACCGCCAAGATCGCTAAGATCAGCCAATGGAACAAGCCGATAGATGCTCCCGCACTTTCGCCCGACGGCCACACCCTGGCCTTCACTTCTCCGGTCGATGGCTATGATCAGCTCTTTGTGATGCTCACGTCTGGCGGCCAGCCGCTACAACTCACGCGGAACGAAGGCAACAAATTTGTGTTTGGATTCTCCTCCGATGGTTCGCAGATTTTCTACGGACCCAGCATTGGCGAATATGAAATCTGGACTGTGCCCACACTCGGGGGCTCTCCGCAGCGTCTAGCGATAGGCCGGGGAGTGGCTCCTTCGGTAGATGGCCAGTCTCTATTCGTTCTTAGGGCCAATCAGCAAATTGTCCGAACCGATTCTTCGGGTGCTGGTGAGGAAGTTATTTTCAAGGCGTCCGGGCCATTGCTACGGCTGCGGGGCATGATCGCGTACCCGGATGGCAAGGGTCTGCTGCTCTCCGTTGTTCGATCCAACAGCCTGGTTCTCCAGCGTTTGGATTTAGCTTCGCGCTCGGTCTCGGAGTTGGGCACGGTGCTGAATTTCGCCAGCCCCATGTCCTGGGCTGAACCCGGTAAATCTATCTACGTCAGCCGCCAGGTCAATGGCATCACGAATCTGTGGGAAGTATCTCTATCCGATCACTCTTTGAAACAGATTACGTTTGGCCCCGGTCCCGACCTCGATCCGATGGTTCGGCCCGACGGCAAGGGCCTGTTCTTCATCAACGGCAAGAAATCGAGCGTTCTCACACTCTATTCCGTCGCGTCCCACCAGTCCTCGGATGTGCTTGCCGAGGACATTTTCCAGCCCGTTCTTTCGCGCAACGGCCGCCGCGTGGCTTATCTTACGACGCCCGAAGTTGGCAAAGCGGAACTCTGGATTTCCGACCTCGACGGCGCCAACCGCCTGAAGCTCGCGAATGCCGCGGTTCACATGGAAACGCTCGCGTGGTCCCGCGATGATTCCAAATTCGTGTTCTCGGATGTAAATGAGAAGGAAGGCAAAACCTACGTCATCGATGCGGATGGAACGCATCTTCGCCAATTGGCGACCGGCGGGGAGATCGTCGAGCTTGTCGCAGCTGAGCCTGGTACAGATTCGATCTACTACTCCACCTCTGAGACGGACCATTCCTCCGCTTCCTCGAAGACTTGGAAGCTCGACCTCAAGGACCCAGCCGCAGCCCCGACTCTTTTGGAGCAGAAGTGCCTCGGCGTCACGGATGTCTCCCCCGACCGCAAATTTATTTTAGGCGTCCAGCTCTGGGGAAACGATCCAGGGATTTACGAATACTCCATCGCCGACAAGAAGTGCGTGCTTTTGAAGAACCTGCCCACCTATGTCGCCCGGTTCGCGCCGGATGGCAAGTCATTCATCTTCATCGTCGCAGCCCACGGTGAAACCACGGTATTCCGTCAGCCGTGGCTCAATGGCTCCCTCGCCGGCGCGGCCAAGCCCGTGCTGAAGTTCCCCTTCGCGATCCGGGAAGACTATCAGGGCAATGCGTATGACATTTCTCAGGATCTTTCCAGGATTGTGTACGTTCGCCCGAATGGGCGGGATGATCTTTACTTCTTGCCGATCCAATAGTTGCTCACCTTGCATTACTTCGTTACCATTCTCTAACTCATGATCGGCGAAACCATCTCTCACTACCGCATCGTTGAAAAGCTGGGCGGCGGTGGCATGGGCGTGGTTTACAAGGCCGAAGACACCGAACTTGGTCGCTTCGTGGCCCTCAAGTTCCTGCCCGAGGAACTGTCGCGCGACCCGCAAGCATTGGAACGCTTTCGACGAGAAGCTCGCGCTGCGTCCGCCCTGAATCATCCCTGCATTTGTACAATTTACGAAATTGGCAAGCACGGCGACCAGACCTTCATTACCATGGAGTTTCTGGACGGCATGACGCTGAAACATCTCATCGCCAACGAACAGATCGAAAACGAGACTCTGCTGACGTTAGCGATTGATATCGCCGACGGCCTAGACGCGGCGCACGCGCAAAGCATCATTCATCGCGACATCAAGCCAGCCAACATCTTCGTAACCAAGCGCGGCCACGCCAAGGTGCTGGATTTCGGACTCGCCAAGGCCTTGCCTACCACCAATCCCTCGGGTGCGACCGACAACACCGCCGCCACCATGGACGAGCATCTCACCAGTCCGGGCTCAACGCTGGGCACGGTTGCCTACATGTCTCCCGAGCAGGCACGGGCTAAAGATATGGACGCGCGCAGCGACCTCTTCTCGTTTGGCGTAGTGCTCTACGAGATGGGGACGCGGACGCTGCCATTCCGCGGCGGCAGTACCGCAGAGATATTCCAGGCCATTCTTGGTGCCACGCCCGTACCCGCTCTGCGGCTCAATCCTGACTTACCGCTGGAACTCGACCACATCATCCACAAAGCGCTGGAGAAGGATCGTAATTTGCGTTATCAGAACGCGGCGGACTTGCGCACAGATTTAGTGCGGCTCAAGCGGGACTTGGACTCCGGGAGATCGTCGATTGCAACGTCCGACGTGAGCGGCATAACGCCGATAACCAGCGCACCCGGA
Organism: Acidobacteriaceae bacterium; assembly: GCA_025352065.1. GTDB lineage: Bacteria > Acidobacteriota > Terriglobia > Terriglobales > Acidobacteriaceae > JANXUC01. The sequence goes on from JANXUC010000155.1 coordinate 19,334, forward strand.
AGTCCTGCGAATGCTAACTCGCCGTCAGGAAGTACCCCGGCGATAAGCTCTTCGTCGAACCCGGCGATCCCGAGTGTCGGCTCGCGGAAATACCTGGCTCTGGGCCTGACCGCAGTGTTGGTAATTGCCGCCGCGTCCGGCATCTATTTCCTTCGCGGTAAATCCTCCACCAAGAAAGTCGGCTCCATCGCCGTGCTGCCTTTCGTCAACGCCACGACCGATGCCAACAATGAATATCTCAGCGATGGCCTCACCGAAAGCCTGATCAGCACGCTCTCCCAGTTGCCGGACGTGAAAGTCATGGCGCGCAGCACGGTCTTCCGCTTCAAAGGAAAACAAGACGACCCGAGCCAGATTGGGAAGACTTTGCAGGTGGACGCCGTGCTCACCGGGCGTATCACCCAGCACGGCGATCAAATCGGCATCGACGCCGATCTGGTCAACGCCGCCGACGGCACAGAACTCTGGGGAGAGCAGTACAGCCGCAAGCTGGCCGACATTACGCAGCTACAAGGCGATATCACCCGCGATATTTCGAACAAACTGCGCATCCAACTCACGGGCAACGAGCAGCAGCGGCTCGGCAAGGCTGGAACCACGAACGCGGAAGCCTACCGGCTGTATCTGGAGGGACGCCAGCTTTGGTACGGCCGCACGCCGGAGGGAATGCAGCGGAGCATCGAACTCTTTCAGCAGGCGATTGCCGCCGATCCCAACTATGCGTTGGCCTACACCGGGCTGGCGGATGCGTACTATGTGACGCCCGGGTTCAACGCGGGTATCACGTCGAAGCAGGGCAACCGGCTGGCCGAAGAGGCGGCGCGCAAGGCTCTGGAACTCGATGATTCTCTTTCGGAAGCGCACTCCACGCAAGCTACAGTTCTGACCCTGGAGCGCAAGTGGAGCGAATCCGAAACGGAATTCCGCCGCGCGATTCAGCTGAATCCCAACAACGCCGTCGCGCATTACTTCTATGCTTTCGACAACCTCGTTCCTCAGAAACGCATGGCCGAGGCCGAGGCCGAGTTTCGCAAGGCCTTGTCGCTGGACCCCCTCTCTTCCATCGTGAACGCAAACTTCGCGGTCACGCTGGAAGAGATGCACCGGTACCCGGAAGCGCTCGCCGAATTCCAGAAAATTCTGGGGCGCGATCCCAACTCGCGGATCACGCATCACAAACTGGGGCAGTTTTACGCTACGACCGGCCACCTGGATCAGGCGGAGAGCGAATGCCAGAAGGCTCTGCCGGCTCCGGTCGCGGCCAGCGCCGACGCGAAAGGCTATGTCACGTGCGAGCTGGCGCTTGAGGGAGGCATACGGTCTGCCGCCGTGGCGCTCGCCTACGCAGCCAGCGGAGACCACGACCACGCCTTCGAATCTTTGGAAAAGGCCTACGCCGATGAAGACATCGAATTGCTGATCGTCATCCGCTCACCCGCGTTCGACTCGCTCCGCTCCGACCCGCGCTACAAAGACCTGATGCGACGGTTGGGACTGCCGGAATAGACGGCTACCCGCTTGGTCCAGTAAAAATGCACCCTTGTCATTCCGAGCGCAGCGAGGAATCCCTATAGCTACGTACAGTCTCGATGACGGTAGAAATTCTTCGCTGCTCTCAGAATGACAAATTTTGCAGCAATTAGAAGAGGCAGCCATCGCGGCTGCCTCTTCCTGTTGTTCTGTTTTTAGATCAGTCTAGTGGGCTTTCTTGTGTACCGCATGCACCGGAGCCTTCTTTTCCGGAGCCGCTGCCGTCAGCAGCGTACCCTTCACCATTGTCATCACGAAAGGCTTCGGGGTGTAGCTGTCCGGCACGCCGCCGAACTGCAGTTCCGTCGCTTCTTTCGGCATCAGCTTCGCCGGAATCGGGCCTGTCATCGTCAGTTCGATATCCATGCGCTTCGCTTCAATGTCGTCCACGCTAGCGGCGATCTGCAGCTTCGTCGGAGTCACGGAGATCACGTTGCCCACCATCTGCAAAGGCTGGCCCTTGATGGCGTTCCAGACTTTATCCTTGTCTTCCTGCTTGCCTTCGGAGAGAACCAGCTCCCACTCGGCGAAGTCCATGTCCTTCGGCTGCTTCGCCTTCACAATGTCGGCAGCTTGCTGTTCCGGGGTCGGAGGCACATACTTGGTGATCGCGAAACCGGCAGGCGGCAGCGGCGTGTTGGCGGTCTGAGCCAGCAATTCCTTCCAGCCATCTTCGGCGCCGTGATATTTCATGTACTTGCTGTGGCCAAACTTCTGAATCTGTTCTTTGCCTTTGGGATCAGTCGAGAGATTCACTGCACGGGCAATAAAGAACAGGCCGTTCACTGGGTCTTCCGGAGTGGAGGGCGGCAGCGAGCAAACCGCGAGGCCGTATACGTCTTCCAGGCTGTTCGGGTTTGTTTCGACGGTGGCGCGCAAATACTTTTGCGCAGCCGCGCAATCTTTCGTCTGCCAAGCCGAGAAGCCAGCTACGTTGTTCAGCACTTGCGCGAAGTTTGCCTTCTGTTTGTTATAGTCGTCGTCCGACGCGCCTTCCGGCTTGGCGTAATTCGGGAGTGCCACCAAGCCCTGTTCCGCAAATTTGCGGGCAGCCGGAAAATCTGCCGGAGAACCCGCATAGCCGCTCTTCTTCAGATAGGCAATGATCACCAGGGCCTGCATGTTGTTGGGATTCACCACCAGAATCCGCTGCGCTACATCGGCCATCTTGGCCCCGTTGTTCGCCTGCTGGTAGGCTCCCAAAAGTTGCCCCAAACCATCTTCCTTCACCACGCTGTTAGGATACTGCTGGGAAAAGGCTTCCAATCCGCTGATCTTCGCATTCACGTCGGTCTGCTGGATAGCAGCCACGTAGGCGCTGTATTCCGCCTGGTCTTTAATTTCTTTCTTGGGGGCGGGGGCGGCAGCGGCAGCCTGCGCCAGGACGGTTGGTGCCGCAAGGGACAGTGCTCCAAGTGTCAGCAGCATCAACGCAACGATCTTCTTCATCAAAAGGCTCCTTGTGACTTTCCGGAAATGGGAACGGCGGTTTTCGCACGAGTGCTTCGCTTCATCCGTGCAATAGGGTTCCGAAAAGCGCTTCCGTCTGCACTCAGACACTGTCTCTAGAGGTAAACGCTTCCGGTCCCCGGATTATATTGATGGCCAGCCTGCAAAGGCAAGCCATCTGTCTCCAAATTCTCTTGTTTCCTAAGATGCCGCTTCCGTAGACTGGGATATCCGGACCGAATTGGTACTCTATGGCACGGACGAGGAACCTTAACTATGACCACTGGGCCGTTACCCCTGCAAGGACAGGTAGGCGTCGTAACTGGCGCGGGCCGAGGCATCGGCGCAGCCATCGCGCGCAAGCTGGCTGCCTTGGGGGCTCACGTCTACGTCTGTGGGCGTACCCGCTCGCACCTCGAAGAAACCGTGGCGGCGATCCACGCTGCGCAAGGTAAGGCCGAAGCTATGGTCTGCGATGTCACCGCCGTCGACTCCGTCGAGCGCTCAGCGAATGCCGTGGAACTGGGCCACGGCCGCTGTGATGTGCTCATCAACAACGCCGGGATTGCCAGTTTCGGCAGTCCGCTGCATCTGCTCGCGCCCGAGCAATGGGATCGCCAGATCAACACCAATCTGCGCGGCGTCTACTACTGCATTCGTGCGTTCGCGCCACTGATGATTCGGGCGCGCACAGGCCACATGGTGAACATCTCCTCCATAGCCAGCAAGAACGCGCTACCCAACGGAGCCGCCTATGCCGCCTCAAAATGGGGCTTGAATGGACTGAGCTACTCCGTCGCTGAGGAACTCCGCGAATTTGGGATTCGGGTTTCCGTAGTCTGCCCAGGATCGACCAACACCGAGCTCTCTCCCCATTTGGGAAAGGACCCTCAAAAAATGCTGCAACCGGAAGATGTAGCCCACGCCGTTGCCATGCTGGTTACCCAGTCGCCGGGATCGTTTGCCAGCGAAGTGGTTCTCCGCCCAACCTTAAAGCCCTAGCAGTTCCGCTTTGCGGAGTTTTCGCACCTCAACAGTCGCCAGACGCTCCAAAATTGGCATCTTATCGAGAACCCACCGATCCAACCGCCATGCTGGCCCCTTGGCCAGACCCAACATAATGGCAAGGGCCACGAAAGGAAGGCGGAATCTCCTCCTGCGCTCACACTGGAAGCCCGCGCAAAAGGAGTCGAGCTCCATTTTTGTCAGCGGGCGTTCGAATTCCGAATTGTCGTGCATGCTGTGCGGAATGAGCCTGCGTAGGAAATCATAGATGCGGGAATCCCGCACCGGCTCCTGCATGATTAAAATGCCGCCCGGCTTCAGCACCCTTAGTATCTCCCGCTGAGCCCGCTCAAGCTCCAGATGATGAAGGATGGCCATGCAAAAGACGACGTCCACCGAGCCATCCGGTAGACCTGTATCGTAAACGGAGGCTACGTGAAACTCTGCCGTTTGGTGGTTGAGCGCCAATCTTTGTTGAGCAATTTCGATGAGATCGGGAGAGATATCGATGGCCGTGACATGCGCGCCGCGGGCGGCCAGCAGAAGTGAGTTTTCTCCGGCCCCGCAGCCAAAGTCCAGGACGTGCTTCCCCTGCACCCCTTCCAGGAGGTGGAAACAATACTCCAGGAAAAACGGGGTATTCGGATGGGGATTCTTGTACCGGGCAAAGTGCAATACAGGCACCAGCAACGCGCCTTTTCGGGAAGCTGCGTCGATCACGCTTCGTTGGATTTCGGATGTATCGCAAGGGCCCGGGCCGACCATCAACCCTACTCCGAACGGCTTAGAAACGCTGGTTGTAGCGGTCCTACCAGCAGTTCGCATCTTCGCAGTAATCATAGCAGAATCACTTGCACTCGCAGGGCCAACAAGGTCACCATCGGTCACCATCCTGCTAGCACTTTTGTCCTACCACTGACCTTACCGATAGAACCCGACCCTTCATTATGCAATATTTTGCACATCCGATTTTCACTGACCCAATCTATGCATCTAAAGAATGAACGAGATGCAGCTCCATGAAAGATACCGATTCTTGGTATTGCACTTGCCTCTCATACTTCATCTCGTACTTTGGAGTGCATCGGGCCATGCAGCCTATTTTTGCGCAGAAATCGAATTTCCCACGCGTTGCGAACCTGTTCGCTACCGCAGCGATCCTGAGCCTGTTGTTTGTGAGCTGTACTTTTTCAGTTCTTGCCCAAGTGAACGTAGTCACTCAGCATAATGACAATTTTCGCACCGGCGCCAATACCAACGAAACCTTCCTGACTCCCGCGAACGTAAGAGCGGCCACTTTCGGTGCTCTGTTCTCGCAACCGGTGGATGGGTTGATCGCGGCCCAGCCGCTCTATGTTTCGGGCGTGAATATCCCGGGACAGGGCGTCCACAATGTCGTCTACGTGGTTACGCTGCACGATAGCGTGTACGCTTTCGACGCCGACAGCAACTCGGGAGCGAACGCCGCTCCACTATGGTCTGTAAACTTCTTGAATCCAGCGGCTGACATTACCACGGAACCGATTGCGGAATTGGGCTGCGGAACAACCACGTTCTTCACTGAAATGGGAATCTTGGGCACACCGACCATCGATGTCGCCTCCAGCACCATGTATTTGGTGGCCAAGACGAAGGAGAACGGAATCTACCATTTCCGCCTTCATGCTCTTGACATCACAACCGGCATGGAAAAGCTGGGCGCGCCCTTGGATATGACCGGCACGGTGACGGGCAAGGCCGGGACGCTGACGCTCCTGGCAGCTGGAAAGAACATGATGTCGCGACCCGGAATTCTGCTGTCGCAAGGCATCGTCTACCTCGCGTTCGGTTCCAACGGCTGTGACGGCGGCGGCACGCGCGGATGGGTCGTAGCCTACGACGCAAACACGCTGATGCAGCTCGGAGTCTTCAACGACGAAGTTGATTCAGCAGGTGCACACGGCAACATCTGGATGGCAGGCAGCGGCTTGGCGTCCGACGACAACGGAAACATCTTTTTCTCGACGGCGAATGGCCCGTTCGATGCAAACATCGGCAACCGGGATTACGGCTCCAGCTTGGTAAAAATCGGCTGGGGATCCAGTGGTTTGGTTGCCAAGGATTACTTCACTCCTTACAACCAGGCTTATCTCGCGTCGCACGATCTTGATGTCGGATCTGCTGGTGTCACGATGCTGCCCGACCAACCCGGCCCCCATCCGCACTTGATGGTCGGATCAGGGAAGGAAGGCGCTATTTACCTGGTTGATCGCGACAACCTGGGTCAGTTCAATCTGGCCGACAACAGCCAGATTGTGCAGTTCCTTCCTCACGCAGTTGGAGTCATGGAAAGCACCGCAGTTTACTGGAACGGAAACGTGTACTTCACCGGTCAAGGTACGGGCGTCTCTTCCTACTCTGTGAGCACAGGGCAACTCAGTCTGCTGGGACAAAGCGCAACCAAGCCTGCGTCGCCGCATACGCCGTCGTTTTCGGCGAATGGCAACTCGAACGGTATTTTGTGGCTTCCAAATTCGCTGAATGGCATTTTGGCCTTTGACGTTTCTGCTCCCACTGCCGCTTCAATTTACAGCCTGAAGACGACGACCACGCTGGCGCATTTCAATACGCCTACCATTGCCAACGGTCACCTGTATGTAGGTACCAACCTGAACTTGCAAATCGTGGGCTTGTTCGGCCACTTGTCGCCAACGGGCGGAAACGGTCAAGCCACACAGCCCTTGGGCACCTTGCCTCTACCGCTGCAAGCCACCGCAACCGACCCGTATTCTGGACTGCCGGTTGCTGGCATAACTGTGACTTTCAGCGACGGTGCGAAAGGTGGAGTTTTTAACCCCGTTTCGGCGGTCACCGACTCGAATGGCATAGCTACCACAAACTACACCGTACCCAGTAAGGTCGGGACCTACGCCATAACGGCCAAGAACGCCGCTTACACTCCCGCTATTTTTACTGTGTCGGTGGTGCCCGGCGCTCCGGCAAAAATAGTAGTGGCCAGCGGCACGAAGCAAACCGCTCCGGTTCAAACAACCTTCGCGGCGGCGATCGTATTTGCCGTGCAAGACGTCAACAGCAACGGAGTTTCCGGACAGACCGTGAACTTCAGCGATGGCAACAAGGGCGGAACGTTCAATCCTCCATCGGCTGTCACCGACGCCAACGGCAAAGTCTCCACGTTCTATACTGCTGGCACCAAGACAGGCACTATAACGTTGACTGCCACCTCAGGGACTCTGCATCAGGCGGCGTATGGCACGGTAACAGCAGGGCCCGCAGCTTCCATCGCAGTGTTTTCCGGCAATAACCAAATCGGCGCGGTTTCTACCGTATTGGTCAACCCGCTCGTTGTTCTGGTGAAGGACCAGTTCAGCAATGTGGTTCCGGCGGCACACATCACGTTCACCGATGGCGGCGTGGGAGGCTCCTTTAGCACGCCCACCATCGATACGGACGCGACCGGTAAGGCCAGCGTAACCTACACGTTGCCGCCTACCAGCGGCATCGTCAGCATCAGCGCTTCCTACTCGGGAGGTTCAACCACGGCAAACTTTACCGAGACCGCTCAGTAGCGGAACGCCTCACCAAAGAGCCGGATGCCTTGCGCATCCGGCTCTTTTTCTTTCCGGCGAAGGCTCCGAGCCGATTGAATCAGGGTTTCTTCCAACTTCCACCGCTATGGACCACGACGTCTCGCTGGCATGGGCTCAATGACCCTGACTCCAAGTCTTTATCTTGACTCGCCCGCATCCACGGCACCCCTATTTTCAGCGTTATTCGGGCATGCGTCCGTTTCCCTGAAAAGGCGGCAGTTACATAGGTAAGTTGTTGCTTTGCAACGTCTAGCCGATCCTAGTGAGATGAACGAGAACTATTCAGGAAAGTCGAAACCATCGCAGCGAAGCGCTATGCAACCTCGATCCGCATCTACTTGGTTTTTGTTGGCCATCCTATCGCCAGCTTTGCTGGCTACGAGCCTGCTGGGGCAACAGAGCTCTCGCAAAGTATTGGTTCGCGTACCGGCAAAATACCCGGCCCTTCTGCAAAGTAAAAAGATAGGCGGACTCGTCAAGGTACGAGTGGTAATCTCCCCATCCGGGAACGTCCGAACGACTGAATTGGTGGGCGGAAACCCAATCCTCGCTGAGGCGGCAATCGATGCCATCAAGAAGTGGCGTTACGAGCGGGCGCCCGCTGATACAGCCGCTGTCGTCGAGCTTCGCTTCGACCCGTACTGAGAACCCCTACTTCATGGGCCTTCAGAGTTTCCGTATCCACGAGCAAAAAGCTGCCTGTCTTTCCTCGAAACGGATAGGCCTGAAGCAGGCCTATCCGTTCAAGGAACCATCGCAACCATCGCACACAGACTTCGACCTCCGCGCGACTTAGCCTAGTGGACAACCTGCTTCACAATTGCCGATGTGCTGGTGTTGAAGTTCGTGTTACCTCCATACACCGCCGTGATCGAGTGAGTACCCACAGCCAACGTCGATTTTGTGATCGCAGCTTTATGGGTAGTTGCGTTGACGGCTGCGGTTCCAAGGATAGTGGCGCCATCCTTGAACGTCACCGTACCGGTAACGCCAGTGCCCGGCGCTATCGTCGCCGTAAAGGTTACAGCTTGCCCTTTGTTGGACGGGTTCAAAGAAGAGACAAGCGCTGTGGTGGTGGCAGCCTTCTTGACAGTCTGAGTGACTGTCGGTGAAGTGCTCCCGCCAAAGCTCGAGTTCCCGCTATAGATGGCCACAATTGCATGCGCGCCCGCCGTCAGGGTCGGAGTCGAGAACGTCGCCTTGCCCGCGGACAGTGCAACCGCGCCAAGAGTGACCGAGCCATTCTTGAAGGTCACGGTTCCGGTTGCCGTCGCTGGCGTTACCGACGCGGTGAAGGTTACAGAGTGCCCGTAAGTGGAGGGATTCAAGGAAGAGGCCAAGGCAGTTGCCGACTTGCCCAGAACCTTGAAGCTAGCCGACTTCGTGGCTTCAGCGTTGCCTGCGCGGTCGGTACTGCTGAAAGCCACCGTATGACTTCCGGCGGTTGCCACGGTGAATGGACCCGTGTAGTTCTTGAGCGCCGCGCCATCCAGCCGATAGGCCGTGCTCGCAATGCCGCTTAGGTTGTCGCTCGCACTCAGCTTGACGGTTACCGTGCTTGTCCCGCTGAAGCTCGCTCCAGTGACAGGCGCGGTTAGATCAATATTGACGGGAACCGCGTGCTGCGATTCCTGGTTTCCCGCGATATCCGCACTGAATTCATACACGTTGTGTACGCCTTCAGCAGCGACAGTAATCGGACTGCTGTAGGAGATGCAGGATTGAGTCTGGATACAGTTGCCGTTATCGACCGCGTAGTAAGCCGAGAAGATTCCCGATCCAGTCGATCCGCCCGGATCGGTTGCCGCCAGCGAAACTTGCACTGACGCCCTGTTCCACCCGTTCCCGTTGGGGTTCGGAATCGACGTGGCACTCGTTATTGGAGGAATCGTGTCATAGCAGACGGAGCCGTAGGTTTGCAGTCCATCCCAACCAGCGTTGTCCCATGAACGAACATAAGCAGTATGGCAACCCTGGCTCACTCCACCCGAACAGCCTCCTGCACCCGTTAACGACAAGCACCCTGTCGTCGCCTTTGGAAACTCAGGGCCACTGAAGAACGAGTCGCCTTGTCCCGGAGTGGCATGGATATAGACATCTCCTGGATCGGCATCCCACGCTTGGCTGAATCCAGCGATTCCGTTGGCGGGCCGACCGTTCCCGGAAGTGTCGGTCATGAACCAGCTTACAATCTGGTTCGAGTTGTACCAGACTCCAGTGGAGGGTCCACTGAAGTTCGCAACCGGGCCGCCGAAATCTCCTGCCAGATAGGTGTTGATCGACCATGCCATTTGCAGCGCGTTAAATGATCCCCACCCGGTCGCGAGGTCGTAACCAGCATAAGCACACCATGCGGTTAAGCCTTTCGCGATCGTCACATCGTTGCTATTGCATCCTGACGTGATGTCGTAGAAGGGATAGTGCCCCGCATAGGGAGCGTTGAGTCCTTCGTAGTACATGTACCAGTTGGGGTTGCCCATCGGCGCGCAGCTGCCATTGCCGCAGCTGTTGCCGATGATCGCTACGTTCAGGTAGTAGAGATAGGCATTCTCTTGAGCGAAGAAGCCGGATAGCTCGGGGGCAACGATGCTGGTGCCACCTACGCCACCCAGAGACCCATTGAAGAAGTAATTCTGTCCACTGGCGGCATTCAGCGATACGTCGGGAACACTGCGAGCGCCGACACATTGAGGAAGTCCTGCCTGGTAACCGGGCGCGGCAAACTTAGAGCTGCAGCCACCGCCGCCGCCTCCATTGTTGCCGGCGCAGCTTCCTTGCGTCGCACCACCTGTCCATGCTACTTCGTTGAAATACGTTGAATCGAAGTTCAGCGTCAAAGTTGTTCCACCTGCGGAAACCAAATCCGGGTCTGAACCGGGATAGCTAACGCTAATCGTCGAGCAATCCGCTGTGGCGCCGTAATCGTGCGAAATTCCGACCAGCGACCAGCCCTGGCCCACCATCGAGTTGAAGATTCCATGATCCGTGTCCATGGTTGCGTTGCTGGCACAGGAAAACTCCGCGCATCCCCAGCTCACGTTCATGGTGCGAGCGTTTCCGTCCGCCAGCATGTGGCTATAGATGTCGGTGAAGGTCGAGAGTTGGTTGTTCACGCCCTGATACATAAAAATCGAAGACGTATCCGTAAATGCTCCGAAGCTATTCGACATCGCCATCGACCATTCAAAATCGAGAGTTCCCTCTTGATCGCAGCAGGCGGGATTTCCATCGATTGGAATCGTGAAATAGTGATACGCCAGGTAGGGATACTGGGCCTGGAATCCAGCCCAGTCATTGGTATTTTGCGTGCCCGCGGTGGCAATCGCAATCGAGGTCACCGGAGGCGTTCCGCCCGGATTGCCGAACGGATTGCAGCAATGTCCCTGCGCGTAAAGCGCATTGAAATCATAGGCATTCGATCCGTAGAGGTCGGTCGGATCCAAAAACCCGTTGGTGAGGTTGGGAAGATTTTTGCGATTCTTCGAGACCTTCATCGCGGCCAACAGCTTCTTGTGATCGCCATTCACACCGCCCGTCGCCGTCGTTCCCTTCACTGGTCCAGGCGAATAAATTGGCATGGCAGGTTCAACTCCGTGACTGCCGGGCTGCAGTCTCTGAATATCATTCAATCCGCCGATAGAATGCACCAGGCTGGCGGTACTTCCGGCAATCTGCGGCTCGACGTCGTTGGAGAAACGAACTGATGTTCCAATTTGATAATTATTGATCTTAACGTTGAAAGCCTTTTCGATCACGCTGACAGGGCCTTCGAGATCGACGATCAGACGGTGCGGAAAGCGCGCCGTCACGGTCAGACCTTGGCTTTTCGCCCAATCCACCACGGCTTGCTCGTCGGCCTTCGACGGGCCAAAACGCGCATTCCATTCTTCCGGCTTCAGGAAGTGGCGATAGTCCTTCGTACCTTTGGTGTGCAGATCGGCCAGGAATTGTTCTTCCGCGGCAGCATGCGGACGTTCAATGCCTAGAACAACTCGTAACATCTGGGTTGGGCTTGCGGGCTGCACAAGCTTGGCGGTTCCATCCACAATTTGCGGAGGAATTTGCGCGGCGGTTTGTGCCACAGCGAAGTGGCTCAGGCTTGCGCTGAGAACGAGGAAAAATATCGGCAAGGCAGCTCGACGGCCTGACTTGAGGGATAGCGTGCTTGCAGATTGCATCTTTTCGAATTGCATGTTCAGCTCCTGGTGAGTGTAAGTGTTCAGTGAAACAGCCGACGCCGCTTTTCTGGCGAACCCGGAGACTACGGCGCCCATTTAGGGGGCTCCCGGTTCGAAAATGAAACTAGTTGGAGGGACGCTTCGCACCTGCGGTACGTCGAAGAGAAGCTGCGCTTTGCATCCCAAATTTCTTCGGATCCATCCCGAACAGGTCGGGGTGCAAGTACTTGCCTGCTTCCTCGCCTGTTTTCTTGACTTCCACCGGGATGCGATGCGCGTCGGCCCAGGCATCGTGACGAACCCCTGTCACCTGCCAGGAAACTTCTGCGTTAGGTTGTCCGCCAGCAATCTCAAAGCGATTGCCGACGACCTTCTTGGAGATATAGAGATTCGGCCCAGGCGCACCGATCGCGGTAAGTTGATAACGGAAATCGCGGTTGAGCGCTTCGAACCAGTCCGGCAGGGTGACCGCAGCCTTCCCTTTCGCATCCAGAATCGCCGTGCCGTTGTAAATGTTCATCATGTCCGGCGATTCCACGAAGGAGTGGTAGAGATACTTCCCCGACGGATCGAGCGGATGATCGATTTTGAAGGAGCCGCCAGCCTTGGACATGTTGCCGGCGATGGCGAGATTGCCACTGGTGTCCAGAACTAAGGCACTTCCAACACCATCCGCTTCAATGAGCGGCAATCCGGCCACTGATTGCTTGATGACCACCAGTGCGGGCCATGTCAGGCCCGTGTTCTGGAACCAACCAGCGAAACCATCATCGGCGGTGCCCAGCACTCCAAATCCATTCCTTAACCCTGTATCTCCGTGGGTTCCGATATTCGTGTAAGAGTTCCAAAGCGAACTCACAGACCCAGACCATCCAAGCACCCCGTTTTTGGCTCCCGAGCCTTGAACGCCGTAGCCAGAAGCGCCGTTTCCCGCTCCAAAAACTCCAACTGAATTTGCTCCCTCCGAGACTCCCAATACGCCGTACGAAACGGAGGCGCCAGTATCCGTAGAGTGCCCAAAAATCGCCGTCGTTCCACTTGCGGAACCTGTCACCACCAGCGGCGAAACAATTGGATTGTTCGAGCTAATCGCCTGCGGGAAGGTGAACACATTTGCACCAGCCAGCTTCGCGTAGCGGGCGTCGGTACTCACGGTGTCCAAATTCAGCGTGACCGCGCCGCTGGTTCCGCCTCCGGTGAGACCCGGACCTGCCGTCACTCCGGTGATCGTCCCAGCGCCCGCCGCGCTGCAAACCCACGCCGTTCCATTCCATTGCAAGACCTGGTTTGCAGCACAGGTTTTGAGCAGGCTCAGCGTCACATTGCCCGTCGTTCCACCGCCCGCCAGACCAGAACCCGCGGTGACTCCCGTGAGCGTTCCCGCGCCCGGAAACGTCTGCCCCGGCGCAAACGTCAGGATGCCTTTATTGTTGAACTTCAACCCTGTCTCAGCCGGGACTGCCGCGCCCGCTCCGTAGAGCAAGTTCAGCGTGCCAGAAGCCGCCGCCGTATGATTCCCTGCCGGTTCGGCCTGCAAGCGGAATGTCTGATTCACCGGCGCGGTCGCATTGAAAACGGAAGCCACGAAATCTCTAGGATTCGAATTGAAGCCTTTGGTGGCCGTCGCAACACCGGTCGCGGGAGACACGAGTGTTCCGCGAATGAACGCTCCGCCCGTCACATCGAGCGTTGCTGCTGGAACGATGTTGCCGATGCCAACCTTCGCTGTAGCGCCTGTTCCCGTCTGGAACAGAGCCGAGTTCGCCAACGTCGTCGCATTCGTCCAGATGGGCAAAAAGTTCGTCGTCCCCGTACCGACAATCGTTGCGGGCAGAAGTATCCCTGCACTGGAAGACAATGCACTCGCGGCACCCCCGTTCCCCCCGGAAGGAGGCGCCGCTAGCACAAAAGCCGATGGCGGCAGTCCGCCCACGGTCTCCGCATCCGCCGCTTTCAGCGCATACGGCACACTGAGCAGCAGAATTCGATTCTGTTCTTTCTGTCCCGCCACCTGCACGCTGAGCCAGCGCGCTTCACCGGAGCTGAACAGCTCGACTGGCAATGGCTTGTTCGCGCCTAACGAAACGCTATATCGACCGGTCGCGTCGGCCTGCACGTTCTGCGTCTCCATCCACAGCGCGCCGCCACCTTGCTCCTCTTGGTAGAGCGCGAAGGTGATACCAGCTATGCCCGAAATGGCCTTGCCGTTCTGGTCCTTGATGGAACCCTGGAAACGCACCTGGTTCGGCACTGCGCTGGACTTCGGCGAGGCTACATTCGCAGATTGCGATTGTGCCGACGACACTCCGCAAATCATCGCAGAGCAGGCAAACATTACGAGCAAGCGTGAAAGCGCTCGAAGACGCAGCATGGAGTTCTCCTTCAGCGGTGTTCCTGGTTTTAGAACTTCGGTCGGGGAAGATGCCTGCACCAAGACTGTCGTGTCCGCCTTGGTGCCTCAGGCTTTTGAACTCAGCGATTGTCCCTCGAAGTGCCGTCGCGCTCAATAGCGATGAACTGTTGGTCACCTTAATTTTCATGTCGCCGTAAACGATTGAAAATAAAAGACATGTTGGTATCGTCTCAAGTTGGAGTAGAATCCCGAGTACGGTTCGGGGGAGCCGCACGGATGATCGAGCGAAGTCCAGCCGCAGGCGCGGTGCGATTTGGCGGCGATTTCGAGCTCGATTTCAGAACCTACGAACTGCGCCGCGCCGGGCGTGTACTGAAACTCGAACGTATTCCCAAAGAGATCCTGCTGCTGCTGGTTTCCCGCCAGGGAGAGATCACGACGCGCGACCAGATTATCGAGAAAATCTGGGGCAAAGACGCTTTTCTGGACACCGACAACAGCATCAACGGAGCCATCCGCAAGATTCGCACGGTTCTAAGAGACGACCCCGAACAACCGCGCTTCATCCAAACCGTCTCTGGCACCGGATATCGATTTGTTGCGGCAGTCCAGACGGTTCACCCCGCGCGTCCGATTCCCACAGTGCGTCCCCCCGATGTATCTGAAACTGAGGGGCTCCGCAGCGAACTTGCAAAGCTCGCTACCTCTCAACCGCTTATTGTCTTAAGACAACGCCGAATCGGATCCTGGTTTGCTGGCGGCGCGGCGATCTTGCTGCTGGCCCTGGGCGCATTGACTCTAACCTCGATCCGCGAGCGCCTTTTCCTCAAGCCCGCATCCGCCCTCGCCTTCCAGTCTCGTCGATCCGTCGCCGTACTTGGATTTAAGAACCTTTCGGGGAGAGAGGATGAAGCCTGGATTTCGCCTGCGCTTTCGGAAATGTTGGGCGCGGAACTCGCCGCTGGTCAGGCATTGAGAATCGTTCCGAGCGAAGATGTGGCGCGGATGAAGCTCGACCTTTCCCTACCTGCCGCAGACACTTACTCCCGCGACACTTTGAGCAAGGTGCGCAATCACCTGAGTACGGACATGGTCGTGCTCGGTTCCTACCTTGCGCTCGGGAAGGAGTCTGGCGGAAAAATCCGCATTGATCTCCAGTTGCAGGACACCCGGCAGGGAGAAACCGTCATCGTCATCTCGCGCGACGGTGCGGAGTCGGACCTGGCTTCGCTGGTTTCGCAGACGGGTACTAACTTGCGCCAGAAACTTAATATCGGCGATGTTCCTACTCGCGATGCGCCGGAGATTCGTGCCACTCTTCCCGAAAACTCTGAGGCGGCGCGACTCTACGTCGAGGGCCTGTCCAAGTTGGAAAGTTTCGACGCGTTGGCCGCCCGTACAACTCTTGAAAAGGCGGTTGCAGCCGATCCCACTCACGCGCTTTCTCATTCCGTACTTGCGGACGCCTGGTCCCGCCTCGGTTATGATGCGAAGGCAAAAGACGAAGCCAAGAAGGCTCTGGATCTGTCAAGCACTCTTCCCCGCGAGCAGCGACTCTTTATCGAGGGTCGCTATCAGGAGTTTGTTAATGATCTCCCGGCTGCCGTTGAAGTCTACAAGACTCTCCGAAACTATTTTCCGGACAACCTCACCTATGGGCTGCATTTAGCTTCCGCGCAAACCAGATCTGGCTCGGGAAAAGACGCTCTCCAGACCATTGAGCGAATGCGCAGATTGGCGAAGCCCGCCAGCGAGGACCCTCGTATTGGGGTTGAAGAGGCTACTGCCGCGGAATCGTTGGGCGACTTCCGGC
Source organism: Acidobacteriaceae bacterium (assembly GCA_025352065.1). Taxonomy (GTDB): domain Bacteria; phylum Acidobacteriota; class Terriglobia; order Terriglobales; family Acidobacteriaceae; genus JANXUC01. Next base: position 35,252 of record JANXUC010000155.1, read on the forward strand.
GCGCTCAGCAAGCGGCGGCGACGGCGGCAGAAACCGCCCAAAAACGCGGCAGCCGTCTGACTTTGGCGGAAGCTCAGATTCGCGAGGCCTGGGCCTGGGATCGTCTCGGCGACCTGTCTAAAGCCGAAAAAGAGATTTACGAAGTGCGAGACCTTGCCGCCAACGCTGGAAACCCTCAGTTGAACGCGAACGCCCTGCGCGGCGTCGGATTGGTTCTCTATGACAAGGGAGACTTCGAGGGCGCTCTCAAATTCTTCCAGCAGGCACTCGAGATCAACCGTAAGACCGGGGCGCTGCGCCGTGTTTCTGTAATCCTGACCAACGTCGGGAATGTCCTCTACGAGCAAGGCAAGTTGGAGGAGGCGAAGCGATATTACGAAGAAGGACTGAAAGTCGACCGCGAAACCGCCTACGCCAAGGGAATTGCCAGCAATCAAGGCAGCATCGCAAACACACTGGACGGGTTAGGCGATCTGGTTGGCGCTACCCAAATGCAAGAGCAGTCTTTGGAAGGCTTTCGCGCTATCGGCGACAAACGGGGGGAGGCCTCTACTCTCAACAACTTGGGTAGCGTGCTGCTTGAGCGTGGCGAACTGGCGTCCGCCAAAAAGAATTTCGACCAGGCGATGGTTCTGCAGCAACAGATGGGCTACCAGCGCGGTCGCGGCTTCAGCCTGACCTTATTGGCCGACGTGTTGCTGCAACAAGACCAGATCGAGCAAGCCAAGAAAACCATCGAACAGGCGATTGCGTTACGCACAGAGATGAAGGACGAATCGAATGTCGCTCGAAATCAGGTAGGCCTGGCCGAAATTCTGTTAGAGCTGCAGCGCCCCGCCGAGGCGGAATCTCTTGCTCGCGCTGCCAGCGTTGTATTTGAAAATCAGAAGGAAGATGGCAGCGGCTCGCTTGCACAAACAATTCTTTCCAGAGCATTGCTGGCACAGGGGAAAGCGAAACAGGCAAAAGTCGCCGCCGATCACGCGATTTCCCTTTCCCAAAAGACCGCGGATCGCATTTCCCGCTTTGAGGCAGCCATAGCCTCTGCGGAAGTAAACGCTGAATCAGGCCAAACCGCAGAAGCGATCAAGGCCCTGGAAAGCACCGCCAAAGAAGCAAGACTTCACGGTTATCTAGAATACGAACTCGAGACCCAGCTCCATCTGGACAAAATCGAACTCCACTCCGGCCACCCGACCGCAGGCAAGGCCAGCCTCAAGAAGTTGCAAGGGGATGCTCAGGCGAAGGGCTTTCTGCTTCTAGCTCACAAGGCCGCTGCGGCGATGATCTGACACGGATACATCCAAGGCCGAGGCACCGCAGCATTTGCCGACGTTACCCTGGCCGTTCTAGCGTTTCGTCTTGTGAGCGCGATAACTCTCGATATCGAGCAATTTGTTGCGAGTCGAGCCGCCGTTGTAGCTGACACTCTGCTCAACGGGAGCGCCAAAGGCTTCGGGGTGGAGATAGCGGCCTTGCTCGGCTTCCGTTTTCTCCACTTCGACCGGACTGCGGTTCGCGTTCGCCCAGGCATCGTGACGGATACCCGTCACCTGCCAGGAAACCTCC
>JANXUC010000002.1 GCA_025352065.1 Acidobacteriaceae bacterium
CGTGGCCGATGGCGCGACAATGTTTTCGTCGAGCGGGTCTGGAAGTCCATCAAGTATGAAGAGGTCTATCTCCACGCCTGCGAGTCTGTGCATCAGGCCAGAACCTCGATCGGGAAGTACATCGAGTTCTACAACTCCATCCGTCCGCATTCCAGCCTGCAAGCGCTCACGCCCGATCCGGTATTCTTCAACCGCCGGCCAGAATCCTTGGCAGCATAAACCAAGAACAAGAACTTCCACTTAAGAAAGAACAAAAACTGTCCGAACAACCGGGACCACCTCAGAAACATGGACAAGGTGCTTACCTTTGGCACAACGTTACCTTGGTCAGTTGGACGAAAAAGATAGTGTGAGTATAGTTGGGATCGACGGCCAATCGCCCCAGTGCGCGCTACGCGGGAGCTTAAAATAGCCTCTTCAATCTCCCAAGCGACACCAGTGCAACAGCCCGTCGCGCCAATTCTGGAATTTTGAAAAGTCGTTGACATCACAGCATCTGGCGCAGATTTGTAGTAGAAACGTGCACGGTTGGTTCACCCGACCCATTATGTCGCCAAATGCGGATACCCCAGTAGAACTGTTCGATAAAATCATTCGCCTTTGGGGTGCTCGTCCCGATCCCTCCGAAAGCTTTACCTTTAAACAAATAGCAAATATGGTGTTTGGCCCCGGCACAGATGCTAATGCGTCCATCATCGGTCGCACAATTGTAGATTTTCACAATTATTTTTATCAGCCGGATGGGGCTGTATATCTGTGGCATGTGCGCTGGAAGATGATCGATCAGGATCATCCTGATCTGTTTCCACGAACCGCGAACAACGTATCGCCGATTCCGTCCGGAGGTCCTCTCGGCGACATGCTTCAGGCACTCAACGATGAGATCGGAGCAGTGCGGGAGGAGTTAAGAAACCACCCGATAAAGGCGATGATATCCAGATCGCTCGGGCAAATGCCCGAAGGCGGGTTTTGGTATGAGGCGAAGCTAGAACTTCCCGGGGATACGGAACTACCTGTGCCAGAGGGCGTGGCAATCCGCCTTCGCTGGCCTAAGCGAATGCACGTGTACCCTTGTGACGCCAAGCTATTAAGTTACGAACCTTTGAAGACTGCAATCATCTTCGAAACTGACCAACCGCTCGGCGAAACACATACAAAGAATCTGTTCGAGATCGATCCGAACATAGAGCAGCTAATTCAAGTAGTCGTTGAGCAGCTCGGCCGAGCGAGCACGTTCAAACACAGAGCTATTTGGCGTTTGATCGAAGGAGACCACGAGCGACGTGAAATGCCATGGTCTGGGGTATCCGTTAAGGGGCAGCTCGACGATACCCAACTAAATGCTCTGCAATCCTGTCTAAGCCATGACGTCACCTTTCTTTGGGGGCCACCGGGAACAGGCAAAACCCACACGCTTGGGCGACTGATGGCATCTGCCGCATTGTCGGGTAGACGAATAATTGCTACAGCAATTTCCAACATCGCTGTCGATCAGATGGCGCTTCATCTCTTGCAAGCTCTGGAGTCGGCAGGTGACGAGGGTATCGCACTTCTCAACGAGGGTCGGATAGTTCGGTTTGGGCACCCACGTGATCCAGCCGTAACTGCGGAAGCACGCTTCTTTCCTAACAAGACGGAGATTCAACGACTCCGTAAGGAACTTCACGACGCGCAGCAGCGACTGAGTGATCTGCGTGAAGGTCCCGCGGAGCTCCGCGCAAAGTTGCAGCATGAAATTCTTCACCTAAAGTCCCAGCTGCGAAACCTGACCAAGGATCTGCTAGATGAGGCGCGCATCGTTCTTACGACTGCAGTTCAAACTTGTATTGAGCCTGGAATTAGGGAACGATCGTTTGATTTTGTGGTGATTGATGAGGCAAGCATGATGCCGATTCCATATGTCGCGTGTGTCGGTGCTCTTGGTAAAGATCAGGTCATCATCACCGGAGACTTTCGCCAGCTAGGTCCAATCGCACTATCCCATACTGCAGCGGCTTTTAGGTGGTTGCACAAGGACGCCTTCGAACTAGTTGGGATCCGCGGGGATTCTCCTCAGCATCAAGCGTTGGCGATGTTAAGAGTGCAACGACGCATGGATCAGGGAATCTGCGACTTAATAAACAAGCCGTTCTATGCCGGAATACTTGAGACGGCGACCAAACCGCGATCATCGCCACCAATGCCGCCTTTGCCGGACGAACCAGCGGTCCTAATCTCCTTTCTTCCCGAGGATGGAAGTGCAGTGGAGCAAACCGTCGATGGTTCTCGTATCAATAAGCAATCCGCCGCGTTCGTGGCCGATTTGGTCGCTCAATACCTGAGCAACTATTCGAAGGCAGCCGTGGGAGTCATAGCTCCTTATCGCGGGCAAGTAGCCTATATACGGCGACTCTTGCTAGAGCGCGCATTGCCAAAGGACCAAGCTGAGCGTTTGCGGTTGGGGACCGTCCACGCATTTCAGGGTTCCGAGGCGGACGTAATTATTTGGGACCTAGTCGACACGCGAGACCACAAGATCGGTCGGCTCTATCACGAAGACCAAGGTGAGAGGCTCGCGAATGTTGCAATCAGTCGAGCCAAAGGCAAACTGGTGATCGTAGGAGACCCGGACGCTTTCTTCATGGCTCCCGGTAATGAATCTGTTGGCAAGCTCCGCAGCATCCTCGCAATCAATTTCCACTCGAATTCCCCCAGAGTCGTTGCAGCACAGGACGTCATACGTACCCACGCCGGACGCCCTCGATAAATCCGGGGAGAAATCCGGGGACAGACGGGACGTTTCCATCCCCATCAGCTCTAAAGTTGACCTTATGCCGGGTTCTGACGGGCGGCTGGGTGCCCCGGGTTCGCGTCCGTTCTTTGGACGATAACCTGGGCTACGGGACACTCGCAAAGAAAATCAAGGTTTTAGGTTTCAGTTGGAGCGAAAGTCGCTGACTCGCGGTGCCTGCAATACCCAGGTTAACGACAGAGAACGTCGTGAACCTGGGGCACCGGTCCTCTCAGCCTCCAAATTTGTTTGTGCTACAATACTCGTTATATTGTGCTACATATAAAGTCTTCATTAAGCCGCCTCAACGGAGAAAACATGAAGCGTAGTAGCCAAACCGACGTCTCACCGAGAAGGAATCCCGGCTTCGTTGGCGGCTCCAGCAAGTTCCGCGAGGCGATGGCCATCGCCGAAAGCGAAGGGCTGCTGCGGGGGGAGAGAACTCAGGTCGTCCGGGGAAGAATGCCCGAAGCGTTGGTGGCGAGAGCCAAGAAACGCACTGGAATCACTTCCGACACGGAGCTCATCGAGGTAGCGCTGGCCAACCTGGCGGTTGAGGACGATTACGCCAACTGGTTGCTGTCCCGCCGTGGCGTTATTAGTCGCGAGACGGATCTTGAGTTCTGATTTTCGAGAAACTCTCCGGCGGCTCGAGATTGAGAGGCGTCGGGCGCAGCTCAAACCACGCGGCGAAGCGGAACTTGAGTTCATCGATGCCACCGCGAAACGGCACTCCAAGCTGCTTTACGACACCACCGTCTACATTGACATTCTTCAAGGCCGCTTTCCCCAACAGGGCGAAGTCATGTTACGCGCAAGTGAGGCATGGCATTCTCCGGTGACGGAAGCGGAACTGGCGGCGACCTGCGGTCTGCTCGATCCCGCGCACTCCAAAACGCGGGAAATTATTGGGCAGGTAACGGCTGTCATCGAACTCCGGCCCAGCTATAGGATGATCGCACCGGATTCTGAGATTTGGCGGGAGGCGGGAATTCTGTCTGGCATACTTGCCCGATTGCAGGGATACGGCAAAGACCAGCGTCGCCGTGCCCTGAACGATGCGTTGCTCTTCGCAACCGCAAGGAAACACGGATGCGCGGTGCTAACACGCAATGTTGCGGACTTTGATTTCCTGCAGCAACTGGATCCGTCAGGGAAGGTTCTGTTTTACAGGTAAGCGAGAGCGTTGAAAAAACAGCAATTTGGGGTGTCCGAAGGCGGCTTCGACAACTTCACAATACGTGAAGTATCTTGGGCTCGCTGGATAGGAAGTTGGGGACAAAATGAGCACAGGTCTGGCGAATCCGGCGGAAATGATTGCGCACGGCGCTCCTCGCGTCATCCACAATGATGTGGAGCTGGAAGCGTATACGGACGCACTCTTCCAACTGACGGCGCTGGGAAACCCGTCCTCCTTATGAAGTGGAAGCCATTGAACTCCTAACCTTATTGGTGGAGCGCTACGAGCAGGAGCATTCCGCGATTCCCATGGCTGATCCGATTTCCATCGTGCGGTTGCTCATCGAACAGCAGGGACTGACGCAACGGGATCTGATTCCTCAATTTGGATCGGAGAGCGCGGTTTCGATGTTCTTGGGAGGGCAACGAAAACTTACTGTCGAGCAAGTGCGGAGATTGAGCGCCAGGTTCAAACTTCCCGCTGATGTTTTCATTCGCAAGAGCCGCGTTGCCGGGGCTTGATGTGGCGTCTGAGGTGAGCGCTGCCCTTTACGCTTCAACCCCGCGCATTTAGAATCGAAAGAGTGGGCCGACGTAGCTCAGTTGGTAGAGCAGCCGATTCGTAATCGGCAGGTCACCAGTTCAACTCTGGTCGTCGGCTCCAGTTTCCCGCCCTTTCAATCTTAGTTTTTTCGGCATTTCCTTTCCAAGGCGTATTCTCAAATCCAGCAAAGCGACGAGCAGGAATGCTCGCCCTGCACGAGCGTCGTGCGCTGAAGTCCGCACGTTTGGAGTGGCTGTGCAAATTCTTAAAGCTGGAGCAATTTACTTTGTGCTGGTATTTGGAGCTGGCTTCCTACTGGGGCCGCTCCGGCTTTTCTGGGTTGTCCCGCGCTTCGGAACCAGAATGGCGGAACTGATGGAGTTGCCCATCATGTTTGTGGTGATGGTGTTTGTGGCACGGTGGATCGTTCGACGCTGTGCGGTGCCGCTCACAGTTTCGAGCCGCTTAGGTATGGGCTTAGTGGCGTTTGCACTGATGCTGATTGCGGAGTTTGGATTTGTGCTTCGGCTACGGGGGATGACCATCGCGCAGTATCTCGCGTGGCGAGACCCGGTTTCGGGAACGGTTTACTACCTGATGCTTGCGGTGATGGCAGTGCTGCCGCTGCTTGTCGCCCGACGAGACTAGTAGCGTCTCCGCAAACGAAAAGGCCACCCGGCAACAGGGCGGCCTTCTCTTAAGGGAGAATCGTTCAGGCGGAGATTCCGCCAAAACTTTTCAGAACCAAATCTTATGAGTCCAAAAGAGCGAGTGTCAAGCGTTTTTTAGGAAATAATCGCTTTGTTTTCAATGGCTTACAAAAATGTTCTCCAGCAGTACAAAAGTCTCATTTTCGAGATTTCGGGGAGCCAAAGAGGTCTAACCCGTCTGTCTGGAGCCACTTGCATCGCTTTTTGGCCCCTCGACGGAAGGGCCGTCCAAGTGCAGGGAGATGAATTCCGGCCCTTCGGCGGCGCTCCGGACATGCTTGGGAAACATCCGGTTGGCGAACACTCTGAGGAAGCCAAAACCGACGCCAAACACCAGCGCCAGCACCATCAGTACGGCGGCTAGTGCGAAAGTGTTCAGGATGACGTAGCCGAGGTTGTCCTTCTTATTGAAGGCCCAACGTTCGTTCCACATGACGTCGGCGTCGTAGTTGACCGAATGCAGCAACTTGCCCACAGCGTTCGGCGTGACTAAGCCTGAGACGATCACGACGATGGGTCCGGTGCGGCGCGTGTAGATCTGCTCCAGGTTGATAAGCGCGGGGCCGTTCGGGTTTTGCTGCGCATTCGCCATCTTGTGCGCTTCCTCGATCCGCTTGAGGTGTTCGGTGGCGAGTTGCGGAGTGGGATATTCGATCAGGGTAACGGTGGCATCGCCGGGATCAGCCTGGTACTTGCTGAGTGCGACTTCGGCTCCGGCCGCGAAGTCGACAAGTTGAGCGCTGACTGGCGCGCCAATTTTGTCCAGTCCGACTGGACCTTGAGCATAGCGCGTGGAATTCGCAATCTGTCTTTTGTGCGATAGATAACCGGGGAGGTCGGGAGCCTTGGCGTCACTTCCGGTGGCGATGGGCAACATCGTCGCCAGCTCGCGCAGTTGTGCGGCGGACATGGCGGTCAGCTTGTCGAACACCGCCTGCACGACAATGTTGGCGCGATAGAAGATAACGTGTTCGTTGTTGGACGATGCGAGATCGCCGATGCTCTCGTCATTCATCTGCGGCTGGCGGTAGTAGAGGAATGCTCCGAGTGCGCCGGTGGCATCGTGAAAACGCAGAGCTTTGATCTTGAGATGCCGACCGTTCTGCTCGTAAGTAGCCGAGTCGAGGTTGATGAAGCCATATTCCTGCAAGAGAAGGCCTTGGGTCGGGTCGGCAAACTTGGGATCGGTGACCGCCTGGTCGCGGGTGGAAAGCTGCCATCCGCCGAAGTTGTCCGGCAAAAGCGGCGCTGGCACGGGTTCGGTTGCCCATGCGGATACAGCCATTGCCAGAAACAGCGAAATCGAAACCAGGCGCGAAACTGCCATTATGCGAGCCACAGACACTTAGACTACAGAGGTGGGCAGAAAGTTTCCAGGTAGTGGGAATTGAGGCGGGAATTGAGCTAGGAGCTAGAAGCCAGAAGCTAAAGCCTAGGTGCGCTTTGTGATTCCTTGGGATAGCAAAGTTCCGCAACCTGTGGGAGACTCAAGTTATGGGAAACAAAAACGCACCAAAGCGCGAGACCAAAAAGCCGAAGAAGAAGAAGCCGTAGTTTGTGAGCCTCTAACCCCCAGCCGCCCGCGACTGGGACCGACCGGATTCCAAGAATCCGATGGAAGCACGGGCGTCCCCGCCCGTGCTGAAATCCTGTTTATTTTGGTGTCAGAGACTTCCGGGATGGACCGCCGTGATTCCCCGATAGCGCCGAAAGTCCTCAACATTGAGTGTGAGGATGTGCGGAATGCCGTGGACAAGCATAGCCGCAGCCAAGCGGGCATCATGAACTTGCAAACCCCGGACTTGATAATCGACGACTACGCGCCGCCACTCGTGATAGAGGGCTTCGCTATCGGGTAGAAGCGTCAAGCCCCGCTCAATACTCTGAACCTCTCGCTCTACTTCTGCCACCGATAACCCAAAGCCATTTTGCTCTTCCGAGCGAGTTGCTACGTTCCAGAATTCAGAAATGTTTTGGTGAGTAAAGAAAAGAGCAGCATTGGCACCTTGCAGCTTGGCCACCGCAGACTGGACGACCCCGTGATCAGAATTGTCCCGCAAGGCCAGTCGAAGCAAAACATTGGTGTCCACCAGGTAAGAGGAGATCGCCATCTCTAGTCGTGATCCTGATAAATCATGGCGCGGGTAAAGGTTTCTCCAGGCATGGAGGGAATCTTGTCGGAGAACTGAGCCATATCATCCAGCCAGGCTTGAATCTCTTCGGGAGTTTTGGGGCGAGGAGTGGCAGGCGTTTTAATCGCTACAGCCTCCTCAATCAAGGTTTCAACGTAGGTACGGATTTCCACGCCGCGTGCTTGCGCCTCGCTGGCGAGGCGGGCTTCGATTTCAGGCCGCAGTTCAAGGTGGATGGTCATGGGCTGACTTTAGCATGAAGTGGGTGGGGAGGGAATTCGTGAGAGCAACTGCTCTTTCTCCCGTAGGTAAAGTGCGCCCTGTGAGCCCGACTCATCCTCCTCTATTTAATCTGGAGCATCTGGATAACCGTGCCGCACAAGCCGCCTCTTGCCGAATCGCCAGCGACCAAGAACTGATAGCACACCTGTTTCACTTGCGCTTCTCCAAAAACATCCTTGTATTCAATCTGACCCGTGAAACCAGTGGTGAAGCCTGGAATGCCACGAACATTGCGAAAATGCTTGAAAAGTGCCTGACCGGTCAAAATTCTCGACTCTTTCGGACCCAAATCAAATGCCTCAAGAGTAGGGAAGGTGATCATGACTGGCGATCTATCGGGGTCCGGCACGACATTGACCTTAGGGTAAATAGAGTCAGCGGGCGTGTTTCCCATATTCGTGACCGTTACTTGATAGGTTAGAAAGAAGTCCTTGTCCGTGTGCACGGCTGCCACGACTTCATCCCGTTGATGACAGCCACTTCATATTTAAGATAAGCCCTTTGACCCACTTTCATCGATCTTTGATTGGTCCATAGACTCATGAATGCGACGATCAGAGCCACAACTGCGATGGTCGGAGAAACGAGGCCAAGCCTAACGCTTATCGGATGAGGTCGATCAGCTAACTTTTCTGGGGTAGGTTGTTCTTGAGGGCAAATGTTCTTATGCTCGGTCTGCGTATTCGCATCCGACTCTTCGATGACAGTTGGTCTTGCGTTATCGTCTACCATACTCAACGCTCACTGAATCGCATCAGGAGGTTTGGTTGGCTGTGCGGGGCACTGAAAAGCCTGCTGGAATGCGAGATAAACCACTCGCGAAGTGAATGCAACCGGTATGAGAAAATTACCTTTGCCTTCTTGGTCGCGAATGTACTTCACAACGATGTCTCGCTCCTGCCCAATCGTAACGTAGTCGGGAATACAAGGGACGTCAACTTTCATCGCTGCTTGGCCCGCCTGAAGCTGCTTTAACGGAAGATTTGCGAGTGACTTTTGCTCGTCTTTCGGCCATCCTTCGGGGAACTCCGCCGCGACAACGCCATGTTCATGGCCTTCTTTCCAGCCATGTTCAATCCCAGCCACATAAGCCAAGCACATTGTTACTTCGGTCGTCCTGTCAGCCATCGCTTCCTTGAGCTTTTCCATGAACTGCGAGGGTGCTACATTCTTCAAGGTCTCCAAGCGCTCTTTAGAAGGGAAGTGTCGGGGCGACCGCAAATATCTAGAAAGCCGTCTGCGGTCAGGATTTTCGAGAGCGGCGCGACTTGAGCGAAGCAGCCACTCGACAAAAGTACGAGGGTGATAATCGACCATTGAAATCTTGTCATGACATGACAGTCTAGCACCACCACTCTGCGCCCTGGCTGCCTTTCAGGAGAATCAGCCGTTCCAGAATCTCCGCCGGTTCCGGACGCTCGGTGTAATCCGGATTTACAGAAGCGTAGAGGACGGTTCCGTCACGGTCGAGGATATACGTGGCCGGGATGGGAAGCTCCCATGAGGCGTCTCCGTTGGTGTTGGGGAGGTTGATGAAGACGCGGCGGTAGATGTCTTGCTGGTTGGTGGGTTCCGTGTAGGGCACGCCGTAGACGATGCCGAACTGCCGCGCCACCTGATTGCCCGCATCGCTGAGCAGAGGGAAGCGCAAGCGGTGCTGGTCGTGCATGAAGTAAGAATGCTTTACGGTCTGCGGGGAGATAGCGACCAGCGCGGCTCCCGCTTGCCCGAATCTGGGAAGAAATTCATTCATGGCTTCGAGTTGGCCGCAGCAGAAGGGGTCCCAGCGTCCGCGGATGAAGCAAAGGATGAGGCGGCGTTGTCGCAGGAGTTCCACCGAAGAAACGGGTTTGCCATCTTGATCGGGTAATTTGAAGGCCGGAGCCTTAGCGCCAACCTGAAGCGAGCTTTCGAGGATTCCGGATTTTCTTAGGTCTTCAACTACTTGCCTGTGAACCGCGGTCAGTTCAGCGGGGACTAGCTTTTCGATCAACGCTCTGCGCTCCGCGAACTGCTCGCGGAGAGAGCGCGTGTCCTGGCCGGGCTTCGATTCTTTGAGGGAGCGCCACTTCATAAGTTACGTTCCAACCCACCCGAACATCGGTTACATGTCGAGGCAACGCAATTCTTATGCTAACTTTATAAATTGTTCTGCCCAGTGTCAAAAAATCCGTGGGGCACAATGGCTGTTTACTGCGGACTATTCAGTGTAATCGCGCGAAACGCATCTTTGGACGAATGCTTCCTCGGTGGTGTGCGCGCATTCCAAGAAATCTGTCCAAATTTGACGTTCTGTACGGATGGACACATTTGCAGGCTTGGTTTTATGGCGCTTGATGACGCCAGAGGCTTCGTTTCGTGGGTAACCCAATCCGGCTTAGTGAAGGACGGATACAAATTAGACCTAGTCATCGTTAGTCCAGCAGTCGGCATTCTTCCTGCGCCTGATTGGCTCCGGTTCGGGAATATCCAAGGGTACACTGCTGCTTGGCTCGAGGAGAAAGAACCGGGAAACCTTTTTATTTCCCAGGGAGATTTGGAACTTCACTCGTCGCCCAAACCGGTTCTGCTCAGCGCTCACGAGCTACAGGAGTCCTATGATTTCGTCGGCACGAAGAACAGCGTCGAGGAGTACCGCCACAAGAAAACCGGGCAACCAACCTATGTGGGTCGGACCGGACACGCGAATCAAGAAGGAACCATGCAGCCATTTAACATGGAACAACCGCAGAGCGACGCACGAGAGCTGCATTCCCCAAAACCGAGGTGGTGGCAGTTCTGGAAACGATCTCGCCCCTCATGAGACCGCATTGGAATTTACATTCCCGGCATCTTCATGCCAGCCATCCTGCGCGCGAAGCTGGGTTTGCCCATTTGCTTGAACATCTTTCGCATTTGCGCGTATTGGCGGAGGAGGTTGTTCACTTCCTGCACGCTGGTGCCGCTGCCGCGGGCGATGCGTTTGCGGCGGCTGCCGTTGATGACTTCATGATGGTCGCGCTCATATTCCGTCATGGATCCGATGATAGCTTCCACGCGATTGATTTGTTTTTCGTCAATGCTGTCGGCGTGTTTCTGCATGCCTGCAAACGGGCCTACGCTGGGCAACATTCCGATCAAGCTTTTCAGCGAGCCCATTTTTCTTACTTGGCGGAGCTGTTCGCGGAAATCTCCCAGCGAGAAGCCATCGCCGCTGAGGGCTTTGGTGGCGAGTTCTTGAGCTTTTTTCTGATCGACATTCCGGCCGGCTTTTTCAATCAGCGTAGCTAGGTCACCCATGCCGAGAATGCGCGAAACAATGCGGTCGGGATGGAAGGGTTCGAGCGCGTCGTATTTTTCGCCGACGCCGATGAACTTGATGGGCTGCCCTGTAACGTTCCGAATCGAGAGCGCTGCGCCGCCGCGAGCATCGCCGTCCATCTTGGTGAGGATGATCCCGGTGAGTGCCAGTTTTTTGTGAAAGTCGTCGGCGGAGCGGACGGCGTCTTGTCCGGTCATGGCATTGGCGACGAACAGAATTTCCTGCGGATTCAGGATGCTCTTGAGCGACTGCATCTCGTCCATGAGCTGGTCGTCGATGTGCAAACGCCCGGCGGTATCGACGATGAGCACATCGCAGCCAGTGTTGATGGCCTCGCGGCGAGCTTCTTTCACCAGGCGCTCGACCGTGGCCGTGTTAGCTTCGTCGGCGTGGCCTTCGTAAATTCTCGCTTTGACCGCATCGGCGACAACCTTAAGCTGCTGGCGGGCGGCGGGACGATAAACGTCGACGGAGACGAGCAGCGGTCGGTGGCCCCCGTTTTTGAACCAGTTCGCGAGCTTGCCGGAAGTGGTCGTCTTACCGGAACCTTGCAATCCAGCCATAAGCACGACCGTTGGCGGTTGCGAGGCGAACTTGATGCGAGCCGTGTCGCGGCCAAGGATCTCGATCAGCTCGTCATGCATGATCTTGACGACCTGCTCGCCGGGCGAGAGCGATCCCGCGACCTGCTGGCCGAGAGTTTTTGTCTGAATCTGGTCGAGGAGCTGCTTGACGACTTTAACGTTGACGTCGGCTTCGAGCAGCGCCATGCGGATTTCGCGCATGGGCTCCTGAATATTTTCTTCGGTGAGTGCGCCCTGGCCACGAAGGTTTTTGAAGGCGCGCTGAAGCTTGCTAGTTAGATTCTCAAACATGCTGTGACTATTTTAGCAAGAGCGGGGTATCGGCTGTCAGCTTAGCCCTCGCGGAAAAGAGTGTCCGCGCCACATGAGCTATTTCGCTCGTACTACGTACTTAGCGGTTCCCAGATTGTCGTAGCGGTCATAGGCGCGGACTACGATTACGTGCTCGATAGGGACGTCGTTTAGGGTTGCTTTCTTGGCGGAAGGTTTCCCGGACATTGCAGCGGACGGTGCTACGTTGGCGAGTGACACGCGGTAGTCGTAGTTCTCCGTCTTTGCATCCGAAAGCTTGCTAACGGGCTCAATGAACTGCCAGTCGCCCGCGTCGATGGAATACTCCGCGCGCTTGATGGACGAGAATTTATCCACCGCGCTGAATGCAATATGCAGTTCCCCGTCAGCCTCGTTCGCGGTGAAATTTTCGATGTTCGGCGGGGTGGTGTCGATCTCTACGCGCAGACTTTCTTTTTCGACGGAAAGAGAATCGCCCGGAGAATGCGACGGCGCATCGGAGGCGACGACTTTGAAGGTGTAGCCGTCATCGGGGAGCAGGCTGGCGTCGAAGGAGTAGAACTTGTCGGTGAGATTGTCTTTTAAGAGCAGCCAGCGCGATTCTCCATCGCCGCGGTAGTAGAGCTTGTAGACGAGCTGGTCGTCGTTGTCATCATGCGCTGTCCACTTCACTCCGACGGAATCAGGGTCTCGAACGGTTGGTGGCGAAGGTTCGAAGTGCGGCTGTCCGGGATTGCTGTTGAGAGTGATGTCCGTGTTGGTCACTTTGGGTAGAGGTTGGTAGTGCATCCCGAGCTGAACGGTGATGTCATCAATTTGCGGTGCCACGTTCTTCGGCAAATAGTTGACCAGCACGCTTTCCAGGATCGGCGCTTGCGTTCCAGAATGCAACACGGCCTTCCACTGCAGGAAGCGGGCGGGTGGGGCGTCGATCATGTTGCTTGCATCCAGATGCTTCCACGGGCTCCAATTGCGGTCGGGGTTGTCGACGTTGCCGCTGCGGGCGAAAAGTTCGACGTTTCCTTTGCTGCGGACTTCGATGCGACCGAAGCGAGAAAAATTGTGGGCGTCGAAAATGTCGCTCTCGTAAGTTCCTTCGTTTTCCGGCGTCGCGCCCAGCAAGAAAAGTTTTCCCAGATTGCTGGTAGCGGCGTAAAGTCCACCATTCGGAGCCTGCGCGAAAGCGGTTACCTGCGTGGCCGTGGCCTTGAGCAGATCGCTGTACTTGTCGCCGTATCCAGTTTCCCCGCTGCCATCGAGCGCGAATACATGACCGCGATTGCCGGTTCCAGCCAGCAGGCGTCCATGCTGATCGAACGCCAACGCATAAACAATATCTTCGCGCGACGACCAAACTTTCAGCGGCGAGCCATCGGTCGCGATGCGATATATTTCGGAGCTTCCACCCGCGCCGAAACCGGGAAACGGAAACTGTGCTCCCGGCAACGGCGACGTTGGACCTCCGATGGTGAGACCGGGCTGCGCTCCTTGCGGGCTGCCCATACCGGGTGAAGCGGTACCGGGACCACCAAATACTCCCGTAAACCCAGCACCCGGCGTTGGGGCCGCCGCGCGCTTTTCGCCCACACCGGACGCGAAAATGGTGCCGCCTTTGTCGACAGCGAGCGCGGTGATTTCTTTCTTGGCGGCACTGTAGAGAACGAAAGCTTCTCCGGCGGGCGTGATGCGGTAGATGAGGCCGCTGCCGTCGGAACCGGCAATCAAGCTGCCCTTATTATCGAAAACCAGCTTGCGAATGTGGGTTTCGTCGCTCTTGAAAAAACTGGAGTGGGCACCGGAAGGAGTGACCTTGAATATTTCTCCCCCATCGCCGGTTGCCACAAAGAGATTGCCGTTGGCGTCAAGAGCAAGATCCCAGACGTAGCGCGTTCCGGGATCGAAAAACACAGATGCGGTCCAGCTGGCATCGACGGGCAACTTCGCGTCTTGCTTATCGCCCTTGGTGTCCGACTTGGTGTCCGATTTTGCATCCGGTTTTGTGTCCGAAGATGCGCTCGCGGGCACGCCGACCTTGCGTTCGATCTTGTAAACCTTGCCGTCGGGCGCAGTGGCGGCGTAAAGAATCCCGGATTTCGCGGCCAGGATTGCCTGCACCTGTAATTCTTTCGCCTCAAAAATGATGGTTCCCTGGCCGTCTGGCGTTATGCGGTAAACACGAGCGGGCGCTCCAGTGGCTGCGAACACTGTGCCCGCTCCGTCGGCGGCGATCGACCAGACATAAGTCGAAGGCGTCCCAAAGACGGACTTGAGCGCCGGAGCGAGTTCCAGGCCACCCGCACTACGAATCGCAACCCCTTTAGCGGTGCCCTTTGTGAGGTCGTCAAACTTGGATTGCTCCCAGGTTCTCGTGCCTTCAGCAAAAACCAGCGTGGATGTCAGGAGAAGGACCAGGGCGCGGATTGAACTCGACAATGTATAGCCTCGCGAGAGAATAGGTATTGATTCTGGCTCAAGAACTCTTGCACTACCGAGATTGCACTACTTGATCGTAACCGTCAGCACCTGCACACCCGAGATGACGTAGTCGAACTCGGTCGAGGCCTCATTTACGGACGATTCTCCGAGCACAACCATCTCCTGCGTACCGCGCAAACCATCCATTACGTTGATAACGGAAAGCGGCAGGCTGGGCATTACTTTATCTCCGATCAGCGCCGAGGGATCGGATTCCATGAGTGAAACGTAGAGACGGTTATCCTCATGCTCTTTGTTGATCTGTGAAATTGTCGAGGCCAGGTCAAGGCGCCGACCGAACTGAAATGGGCCGCGGCGGGTACGGTCCAGCGTGTCGCCGTCACTGACCAGGATTCGAAGGACGCCTTTAGAGACCGACGTGGGTACATGCACCGGAATGCGGCGCAAAATACGGTCTCCGCGATAAGGGCGCAGCACAGCCTCAATCACGATGTCTTGGCCGGGACGAACTTCAGTCAGATCGGTGCGGACGGCTTCGAGCACGGCCCAGCGGCGCTCGCGAACCAGATTGAATTCCATCTCAACAGACTGAATATCCGGCGTGCTGTAGGCGTTATCGAAGATGCGTCCAAAGCGATCTCCGACCGAGAGCGCAGCCTGCGCGGCGGCGGGTTGTCCGTTGTCTGTGGCCGTGAACGTGTTCTTCAGGTCCACGTCGGGATAGCCGCTCACGCCAATGTGTCCACTCATACGATAGGTAACTTGCTCGCCATATTCGTTCAAGCCATGCAAAGCGTTGAAGGTTGTGGCCATCATCGCGACGGGGCTTATGCGCGGGTTGTTCAGGACTTCGTAGTGGAAAACCTTATCAGTGGCGCCACCGCGAACCGTTAAGGTAACGGGAATCATCTTTGCGTCGCGACCGAAGACACCCATGATCCCAGCGTGGCGATCTTGCACGAAAGCGCCCGCAGGCTCAGTGGTATCCACAATCTTGAAGGCGTTGGCCGGTGAGGGAAGCGTCGCCAATACCCGGGCCTTGCTCATCGGTAAATCCGTGTTGCCGAACTGCATCAGCGGATGGCCGCAGGCAAGCAAGCGGTCGGCATCGGAGTAAGTGACGGTGCAAGTGGCAGCAATATTCATGTCGCCACGAACCAGCAGCGCGCTGACCGCCGAGCCGGGAATCAGCGGCTCGGGCTGTTTGCCTCCGCTAACGGAGCCGGCGCCCATCACAGGAAAGATGCCAGCGGCGGAAAACTGCTTGCCAAAGCTGCGCACCGCCTCTTCGTCAAACCCGCTGAAGACAAGAGGAGTTTCAATTGGCTTCAGCGCCGTGGCGAAATCTTGCAGAGAGCCTGCCGCGTCCCATCCAGAAAGCGAAGCTCCCGGTCCGGATGTTTTTGTCGAAGCACCGGAACTAGGCGTCGCCGATGAACTTTCGTTCCCCGGCGACTTATCCAGCTCATTGATCTCCAGCATCTCGCCAATCGGCGTCACGCCAGCAATCGGCTCCTTGGAGAACTCACCAATTCGAAACGCCAGCGCTCCTGCAAGCTTGCCATCAATGTAAGCCGGACTGCCGCTCATTCCCGCAACCACACCGGTGTATTCCACTTTCTGGCCGTGCAGGCGGATCAGAATGATGCTCCCCTTGGGTCCGTTTACATTGTGGAGAATGCCCAGGACTTCAAACTCCATAGGTTCGGGTTGGGTGCCTTCAAAAACCGTATACGCCGTGCCGTGCATGCCAGCCTGAATCTGCTCCAGAGGGATCGTTTTGAAGCTGTCTGAGCTGGGAAGGAGTGCTTGGCCTGCTGCGGATAAACACAAGAAACTAAACAATGAGAGGACAGTTAGAACGGCGGGAAAGCGACCAGACTTCCGTTTCGGACACATGGATGGCACACCCAATCTACCTTCGCCTTACCTCCCACTACGCTGATGCTAGTAGTCTGACTTTCGGTGCGAGGCAAGGAGCCGTTTCCGGAGCAAGCCCCGGAGAGGCGATTTGCATCTATACTAGCATAAGAATTTTAGAGGCTCCGATGACACAGAAGTGCTTGATCCAGCGGTTATTAGCCCGAGTTTTGTGTGCCATGGTTCTTGGGAGTATGAGCTTTATATTGTGTGCCTTACCATCCGCTACCCAAGCGCAGGAACCATCCCCGCCGCCGAGTTCGCAGACTGACCAAGGGTCCGGGCAAAAGCCAGAAACAGCGCCGCCCTCCGAAGCAGGAGGCCCCGGCGGTGATGTCGGCCCCTATGTGGTTCCGAAGAAGAAGGAAGAACCGCCAGCGCCGCCTCCCACCAGGCCCAAGAAGGTTGAGGGCATGCCGGACTACTCCATCCGCGTAGATGTGCCGCTCGTGAACGTCGACGTGCTGGTGACCACGAAGGATGGCCAGTTTATTCCTGGGCTAAAGCAGGGTAACTTCCGCATCTATGAAGATGGAGTTGAGCAGAAAGTCACCAATATAAGCCAGGCTGAAGTGCCCATCACGGCCGTATTGCTGGTTGAGTTTGCTTCCACCAACTATTACTACCTGCGCGACGCGTTGAATTCAGCCTATACCTTCGCCAGCCAGTTGAAAAAAAACGACTGGATTGCCGTGGTGTCCTATGACATGAGGCCACATATTCTGGTGGACTTTACGCAGGACAAGAGTCAGGTCCAAGGCGCTCTGAATAGTTTGCGAATTCCGGGGTTCTCCGAACGGAATCTGTTTGACGCTTTGTACGACACCATCGACCGGATTGACGGAACCGAAGGCCACAAGTACATCATTCTGCTTTCGTCGGGGCGCGATACGTTCAGCAAACTCAACTACGACCAGATATTGAAGAAGGTAAAGGCAACCAAAGACATCACGATTTATCCAGTGAGCATTGGCAGAGCGCTGAGAGAAAAATTGGATTCTTACGGAGCGGTGGGACCGATACAGAATCTGGACTACCTGCAAGCCGACAATCAGATGAACACCTTCGCTCGCATGACTGGCGGCCAGGCTTTCTTTCCGCGCTTCGAAGGCGAGCTGCCGGAAATCTTCCACTCCATCGGAAATTCAATTCGCAATGAATATTCGCTTGGCTACCGCCCAACCAATACCAAGATGGATGGCAGCTACCGCAAGCTCAAAGTCGAGTTGGTAGCACCCGATGGCGGACCGCTGAAGGTGAAGGATCAGCATGGCAAAGATGTGAAAGTTACCATCGTCGCCCGCGAAGGATATACGGCGAAACACGTAGTAGAGTAGGACTGCTCCAATCTCGGCAACAGGTACCGTTGCTGTGGATTCGCGCCCGGTACTCGCAACTGCCAATGAACCCGATCCTCATCAGCCTGCTGCTCGGTTTAACCGCCGCGCTTGCCAACGTGTTTGGCGGCGCGATTATTGTCCAGCGCAATTGGGAGCGGTCGTATCTGCGGTATTTTGTCGCCTTGGGCGCGGGCTTTATGCTGGCTACCGCGATTTTGGAAATGATTCCGGAGAGCCTGGAGCTGCACGGGCGGGCCGGAGCGTTTCTCATCCTGCTGGGCTATCTGATCGTGCATTTTTTTGAGCACACGGTCACACCGCATTTCCATTTTGGCGAGGAAATCCATGGCGAGCATTTTCTGCACGCGCACAAGGGGTATTCCGTTCTCTTAGGATTGCTGGTGCATACGTTTTTCGACGGGATCGCGATTGCGTCGGGCTTTATTGTTTCGAACTGGCTGGGCTGGCTGATTTTCTTCGCCGTCTTTCTGCATAAAATTCCAGAGGGCTTCACCATCGCATCTGTAATGCTCGCGAGCGGGCGCAGCCGGAAGTTTGCGTGGTTTGCGTCGGTTCTGCTCGGCGTTGCCACCATGGCGGGCGTGCTGACCATGGCCGTTTTCAGGCGCCATGTTGACGCAGGACTACCCCTGGCTGCTGGCGTAACGATCTATGTCGCGGCTTCCGATTTAATTCCAGAAGTCAATCGCGAGCCGGGAGTAAGGATGGCGCTAGTGGTTTTTGCGGGTGTGGCGTTGGTGTTTGGGCTCGACAAGCTCTTTCACTAGGACGTCGTCGAAAAATTCGAAATTTGTCATTTCGAACAGTTTTATCGTGAGGAATCTGCTGTCTCTGTTCGCCACGGATCACTCGCAACTCGCTATCCACTATGTCGAATGTGCATGACGTCGCCGTCCTTGGCGATGTAATCCTTGCCTTCCAATCGGAGAATGCCCTTCGCGCGGGCATTGGCTTCCGATCCCGCTTCCAGCAGTACATCCCAGGCAATGGTTTCCGCACGGATGAAATGTTTTTCCAGATCGGAATGGATTGCCCCGGCTGCAGCTGCGGCGCGAGTGTTGATGGGGATGGTCCATGCGCGACACTCATCCTCGCCAACCGTGAAGAACGACATTAAACCGAGCAGCTTGTACGACGTGCGTACCAAACGCGCCAGCCCACTTTCCGTCAGGCCGTAGCTGGAAAGGAAATCGGCTGCGTCAGCATCGCTCATCTCAGACAATTCCGCTTCCACTTTTCCGCAAATAGCGGTGGCACCGGCGTTTGGGCGACTCGCAACTTCTTCGAGTTTGTATTTGGCGACGGCACCTTCCAGGTCCTGACCCAGATGCGTGCTCTCGCTGATGTTGAGTACGTAGAGGATCGGTTTCTCGCTCAGGAACATAAAGCCGCGGATGAGCTTTTTCTCGTCCGTCGTCATCTCCATTTCACGGAGAGGTTTTTCGGTCTCCAGATGGGCCTTTGCGCGTTTGATAAGTTCGAATTCGCGCTCGATTTCCGAAGTGCGCGCCTTCTTCAGATCTTTCTCCAGACGCTCAATGCGCTTCTCGGTTTGGCCCAAATCGCTGACGATTAAATCGAAATCAACATTCTTGATGTCGCGCAGCGGATCAATCGAGCCGTCGCCGACGTGCGCGATTGACGGATCGTCAAACGCCCGCACCACATGGGCAAGGGCGTCCACGTTTCGCAAGTGGGCCATATAGGAGCCGTCCTTGAGAGCTTCCTGGCTCATGGCGCCGACATCTACGTATTCAATGGAGGCGTGAGCCAGCTTCTTCGGATTGAAGAGCGCAGCCAGACGGTCGAGGCGATCGTCGGGGACTTTTACGACGCCAATGTGCGCCTCGCGCGGGTTGGCGAACTGCTGACTAGACAACGACGCCTTGGTCAAAATACGAAACAGAGATGTCTTGCCAACTTGAGGAAGGCCTATGATTCCGGTTTTCATGACGAGTTTTTATGATAGCAGGCGGCTGGAGCGGCGAGTCAGTTGCTACTCACGCGTAGTTAGGTAGACCAGCACCAATCCAAGCAGCAGCACGCCGCCTTCGAGGCGCGTGGACCATGCGTGCAGTGCGTCGAATTGCGTCTGCAAAGCCGTAGGGACCGATTCCATTGCCGCCATTTGCGCGCGCAGAGGCGCCATCTGGGGCGTGACGGCGAACTGCGAAATGCACGTCAGCAGGAGCATAAGGACGATAAGGAAGTGGCTGGCGGCAAAAAGATGAAATTCCCCTCTAGTAAAGCGCGAATAGACCAGTGAACTCGCCAGAAAAACAATTCCGGAGATAATGCCGATCCAATGCAGCCGATTCAGCGTGGGGTTGACGACCGATCCGGCGAGGTGGCGCGGCAGAACGGCAAACAGCGTGCGTGCCATAACCAGAACAAAAAATAGGATGCCGCCGATCCACGAAATCAGCGACAGAGACATGAGGAAACGAAGAAAGTGCATGACCTCATTTAATCATGTTTCGCAAAGACTTTTGCGTTAGGCAGCCCCGTGGCGACGGAGCTTGCTCCGCCGATGACTTGGGATTAGACGGGAACCCGCACGTTCGCCACGATTTCGCGCAAAACAGTTTCTGCCTGATCTGATTTTTTCTGCGAAGATGCGTAGTTCGAGTTGACCACAACTCTATGCCCGAATACCGGAACCACAAGCTGCTTGAAGTCGTCGGGAGTGCAGAAATCTCGACCGTTCACAAAGGCCATTGCCTGCGCTGCGTGGTAGAGCATCAACGACCCGCGCGGAGAAACACCGAGCGAGAGAGACTCCGATTCGCGGGTGCGGTGAACGATGTCGAGAGCGTAGTCCACCAGCGAATCATCGACACGGACCTGGTCGACCGTCCGCTGCAATGCCAGAACATCCTCGGCGCTCAAAACAGATTTTAATTCGTCCAGTCGCGACGCCCCAGCTCGAGCCTTCAAAATATCGCGTTCACTAGAGCCTTCCGGATAGCCCATGCGGACACACATCAGGAAGCGATCCAACTGCGATTCGGGCAGCGGATACACTCCGTGATGTTCCACGGGATTCTGCGTAGCAACGACAAGAAAGGGCTGCGGCAGCGGGTAAGAGCGGCTGTCGACCGTCACCTGGCCTTCACTCATGGCTTCCAGCAGGGCGGATTGCGTCTTCGGAGTGGTGCGATTGATCTCGTCTGCTAACAACACATTTGTAAAAACCGGCCCGCGCTTGAAATCGAATTGCTGCTCGACGGAAGAGTAAATGGACACGCCCAGAATATCGCTGGGCAACATGTCGCTGGTGAACTGGATGCGTTGAAACCCGCAACCGAGAACTCGCGAAAGTGCATGCGCTAGTGTGGTTTTACCTACGCCGGGAACGCCTTCCAACAGAAGATGTCCGCGCGCAAGGATCGACACCAGGGCGAGGCGCACTACCTCGTCCTTGCCGCGAATCACGGAGCGCAAAGCAGTTTCAAGCTGGCCCACACTGGTAGCGCGAGCGGCTGCTATGTTGGGAGACATTCGACTGCGATTCTAGCTGCTGCAGGCCCTTCGGCGAGAGTTACGGAGGTCACGAGACGATTGAATTGGAGGCCCAACGCGTTTTGCAAATTCACTTTATGTTTGTCATTCCGAACGGCTTCATCGTGAGGAATCTGCTATTTGCAGCGCCGAAATTTCCGCGCAGACGCCAAAAGCCTTGGGCAGGAGTGCCCGTGCGACTTGAGCTTACGTAATGCTCACTTCCGTATAAGTTCCAAAAACCTCGCGCAGCGCTTCGCAAATTTCACCGACAGTCGCGTAAGCGCGGACCGCATCAATGATGTAAGGCATGGTGTTCGCCTCGGAAATACCGTTCGCCCGCAACTGCGGTTCTTGCGCGGCGACTTTCTTGAGAGTATTCAAACGGCGCCTAACTTCTTCATTGGAGCGTCGGGCTCGTAGCTCGGCGAGTTTTTCAGACTGGCGCTTAGCCACGGATTCGTCGATATATAAAGTCTTCGGCGACTCTTCCTGAATCACAAATTCGTTCACGCCGACGACGATCTTTTCTTTGGCTTCCACCGCGCGCTGATACTGATAGCTGGATTCGGCAACCTCTTTTTGCGGGTAACCACGCTCGATAGCTTTCACCATGCCACCCATGGCGTCCATCTTGTCAAAATACTCGAAAGCGCCCTTTTCCATGTCGAGTGTCAAACGTTCCAGGAAATAAGATCCACCCAGCGGATCGACCGTTTGAGCCACCCCACTCTCGTAAGCGATGATTTGTTGTGTGCGCAGAGCGATTCGCGCCGCGTCTTCAGTGGGGAGCGCAAGTGCCTCGTCGTACGAGTCGGTATGCAACGATTGCGTGCCACCCAAAACCGCTGCCAGCGCCTGAATTGCCACGCGTGCGATATTGTTGAGCGGTTGTTGCGCCGGCAGCGAAACGCCAGCGGTCTGCGTGTGAAAACGCATCAGCCAAGTTCGTGGATTCTTCGCTCCAAAGCGATCCTTCATCACGCGATACCAGATTTTTCGT
Source organism: Acidobacteriaceae bacterium (assembly GCA_025352065.1). Taxonomy (GTDB): domain Bacteria; phylum Acidobacteriota; class Terriglobia; order Terriglobales; family Acidobacteriaceae; genus JANXUC01. Next base: position 22,015 of record JANXUC010000002.1, read on the forward strand.
GCCGCGCGATACTTAGCAATCTCTTCGAAGAAATCGCTGTGCGCATTGAAGAAGAAACTTAACCGAGGCCCAAAGTCGTCGACATCGAGCCCGCGCCGCTGCGCCCATTCCACATATTCCACTCCGTCGTAGAGTGTGAATGCCAGCTCTTGCAGTGCGGTCGAACCAGCTTCGCGAATGTGGTATCCGCTGATGGAAACAGTATTGAACTTGGGCGTAGCCTTGGCGCCAAACTCAAACGTATCAATCACCAATCGCATCGAAGGAGCAGGCGGATAGATGTATTCCTTCTGCGCGATGTATTCCTTCAGGATGTCGTTTTGCAGCGTGCCGTTCAGCTTCTTCCAGTCCGCTCCCTGTTTTTCCGCGACCACCAGGTACATCGCCCACAGCACGGATGCGGGCGAATTGATCGTCATCGAAACCGAAGTCTTTTCGAGCGGGATGCCGTCGAAAAGAATTTCCATGTCTTCCAGCGAATCAATCGCTACCCCGCACTTGCCGACCTCGCCTTCACTCGCCGCGTGGTCGGAATCGTAGCCCATCAACGTCGGCAGATCGAACGCGACGCTCAGCCCTCCTCCGCCATGTTCCAAAAGATACTTGTAGCGCTGGTTCGTTTCTTCCGGCGAAGCAAAGCCGGAAAACATGCGCATGGTCCAAAGCTTGCCGCGATATCCAGTCGCATGAATGCCGCGTGTATAAGGCGGTTGGCCTGGATTCGCCAAGTATTTTTCATAGCCGGCTTCGGTCGCGAAGTCCTCCGGCAGATCGGCTTCAGTATAAAGCCGTCGAATTGGAACATCAGAAATTGTGCTGAAGCGCGCGTGCCCATGCTCGTCAAGATTCGTGCCAGTGGCCGCGCCAATCGGCTTCTCGGGATTCTTGGCTAACGTGGGCGCAAGAACCTTTTCTGCCCACGCCTTCTCGCTGGCGGAGGGATGACGGTTCGTGAAAACATCAGCGATAGGGCTTTCGGCGACAGGCTGGGTTGGCTTGATATCCGGCATTTTCACTCCGCGTGCTGTTCGATGATAGAGGAGTAGAAAATCGGAGGCAACCGACCGAGCGGTTGGTGGAGGCTAAGAGCTTTCTGATTTCGACGTTCCGCCAACTCGGCTCATTTCCCAGGCCTTGGTGTATTTCCACGAAACATAAACCGCGTGGTACAGATGCAGCAGAAGCCCTTCGCGTCCATCAATGAATCCCAGGCGAAAGATGTAGTTGTAGATAAAAGTAGCGGCGGGCCGCAAAACAATGTCGAACAAGCTGAAGCGGACTTGGCCTTTGGCGACAACCATCTGTGCGCCCAGCGACGAATAGCGATTCATGTGGTCGATATAAGAAGAGAGCGTGGGGTAGGCATGATGTCGTAGCGCTCCGTATCGCACGGTGCCGGTCCTGCCTTCGACAGTCAGAGTTTCATGAACAGCGCGATCTTCGAAACGTCCAGCGCCACGGCGAAAGAAGCGCAGTTTGGGATCGGGAAAAAATCCACCATGCTTGATCCAACGTCCTAGAAAAAAGTTCTTACGCGGAATCCAGAAGCCAGCAATTTCGCCGTCCGATCCTTTTAAGACCTCTTGCAGCGCCTGTTTTAGATCCGCGTCGACTTCCTCATCCGCATCCAAGTTAAGGATCCAATCGCTCGCTGCTTTTCCTATCGCGGAATTCTTCTGTGCGGCGTATCCCTTCCAAGCTTCTTGGAATGTTCGAGCGTCAAACGATTTCGCGATCTCAACCGTGCAATCTGTAGAACCGGAATCGACAAGGATAATTTCGCCTGCGCCATCGCGCACCAGTGGCTCCACGCTCTTCAGCGTTCGGCCAATATTCGCTTCTTCGTTGTAAGTAATGATGACGACCGAAAGCCGCACGTAGAAAGGATAAACCAAGCAGCGTGAAAGTACCGCCAGCGCTACAAATACCTACTTAGCCGCAGTGCTCGCCGCAGGCGGAGTTTCCTCATCCAGCCCCAAATCCGGATCAGGCCCGCAGGGCTCATGATTGTGCTCGGCCACGCGATGCCGCAGGTCGCGCACTTCTTCCGCCAGCCGAATAATCACTTCCGACAAAGGATCGCTGATTTCCTTGGGATCGGTAATCACGACGCGCTTCCCGTCGCGCAAAACAATGTGCCCGGGCACTCCGACGACGGTCGAGTTATCCGGAATATCGCGCAGCACCACGGAGCCAGCTCCCACGCGGCAGTTTTCACCGACTGTAATATTTCCCAAAACGCGCGCGCCTGAGCCGATCGTCACGTTATTCATCAGCGTGGGATGGCGCTTGCCTTTTTCTTTGCCTGTGCCGCCCAGCGTGCATCCCTGATAGATGGTGCAGTCGTCTCCGACAATGCTGGTTTCGCCAATCACCACGCCCATACCATGATCGATGAACAGGCGGCGGCCAATAGTAGCGCCGGGATGGATTTCCACCCCGGTCCAAAAGCGTACCCACTGCGAGAGCAATCGTGCCAGGAAATGCAGGCGCCGGTTCCACAGCCAATGGTTCAGGTGGTGAGCCCAGACCGCCTGCAATCCCGGGTAGCACAGCAATACTTCCAGCCACGAAGTCGCAGCAGGGTCGCGCTCAAACGTGGCGCGAACATCTTCGCCGACGGACTGGAAGAATCCTGGCTTGGCTTCGTTCATTTTCAGACTGCGACCGCGGTCATCTCCTGCGCTTCCTTGCGCAGCGTGTCGAACATGTACGACGTCAAATAGCGTTCACCGAAGCTGGGGATGATGACCACGATCAGCTTCCCAGCATTCTCGGGGCGTTTGGCTACTTGCAGCGCCGCAACTACGGCCGCCCCCGACGAAATTCCGACCAGCAAACCCTCTTCCCGAGCCATGCGGTGGGCCATCGCTACGGATTCGTCCGTGCCCACTTGAATGACCTCGCTGATGTAGTCGACGCGCAGGATGTCGGGCACGAAGCCTGCTCCCAATCCCTGAATTTTGTGCGGACCCGGCGCACCGCCAGAAAGTACCGGGCTATCTTTTGGCTCGACAGCGATCGCCTTAAACGAAGGCTTGCGCGGACGAATATATTCGGTAACACCCGTGAGGGTGCCGCCGGTTCCGATTCCGGAGATAAGAATGTCTACTTGACCATCGGTGTCGTCCCAGATTTCAGGGCCGGTAGTTTCGAAGTGAATTTGCGGGTTCGCCGGATTCGAAAATTGTTGCAGGATATAACCGTTGGGCGTTTGCGCCAGCAGCTCTTCGGCTTTGGCAATCGAACCTTTTATGCCCTTGGGCCCGGGCGTCAGAACGATTTCCGCGCCGAATGCTCGGAGCAACATGCGGCGTTCCATGCTCATTGTCTCCGGCATGGTCAGAATCAGGCGGTAACCCCGCACAGCCGCCACAAATGCGAGCGCAATGCCAGTGTTGCCGCTGGTCGGCTCAATCAGAACGGTTTTTCCGGGTGTGATTTTTCCTTCGCGCTCCGCCACGTCGATCATGTTGTTGCCAATGCGATCTTTCACGCTGGCACAAGGGTTAAAGTATTCCAATTTGGCGGCGACTTGCGCCTGGCAGCCTTCGGTAACGCGGTTCAGGAAAACAAGTGGGGTCTTGCCAATCAGTTCCGTAACGTCGCGTGCGATTTTCATGGCCAATCTCCTGGGAGCGTGTCTAGATGCGATCCAAACATTGTCCTACGAACCGCGGGGTTTGTGAAAGCCTGCGGCGTATTTTCGCCTGCCGTTATTTCAATTAGACGAAAAGAAAAGGCACAAGTTGCAAAACCTGTGCCTGGGAAGTTGTAAGCTGATCGCCGACAGCCGATAGCGCTTTCTTGTTTACTGCTGGGGCGCTTGCGGCTGCTGCGGAGTGGTCGCTGGCGGAGGCGCCATGTTTTCATAGCGTTGCACGACCGGATCCAGCTTGATTGTGCCAGGTACCAACGGCATTTTTGTGACCTGACCCTTGACTGCGTCAGCCAGCTCGATGCCAAGATTCTCCAGCGTTTTGCCGGTCACACGGTCGAGTTCAACGCGAGCCTTCTCGTAAGCCGCCATGGCTGCGACGAGGTTCGTAGCTCCTTGCGTCAGATCGCGCTGTGTCTGCAGAACCAAAGTGTTGGTCGAAGCGCCGAGAGCATACTTCTTGGTCTCAGCATCCAGCGACTGCTTCGCCAATTCCACGCCCGCCTTGGCCGCATCCACACGCGCCCGGTCCTGCTGCACGGTGAATAGAGCATTGCGTACTTCAATTCGAACCTGATTCTCCAGCTGATTCAAGCGCATTTCCGCTTGGCGGTATTCCAGCTGGGAACGAATCTGGTCAGCCTGCGCAGCGCGGTTGCGGAGCGGGATGGTCAATTGAACTCCAGCACCCCTATCCGGCGCTGTGCTGGTGAAAAGATCGGAGAGCGTGTCTCCATAGCCCTTGGTCGGAATTGGTTTTTCGCAGAAACCCTGGACAATAGTCCCGTCCGGAAGTTTCACAGTCGGCACGCAGCGGGGATTTTGTTTGCCGCCCAACGCCGATCCGCCGTAAAACCCGTACAAATCCAGGCTCGGCAAGAGAGCGTTCTTGGCGGCTTTGTTGGTGATTTCGCGGTTTGTGAGATCGATGCGAGACTCCGCCAACTCAGACCGATTCTTGAGGGCCTCTTTGACCAAATCTTCGGTAGGAATCCCCGCGTCCTTGTCGGGAACCTCCATGGTGTCGGTCGGGACTACTTCCGCATCCGCAAGATGAGGATCGGTCAAGCTGCGGCTGATGGCGTTCTTCATCAGCAATTGCTCGAGCTGAAGATTGGTTTGGGAAATGATCAGATCTTGCTGCCGCGTGGACGCATCACTCTGAGCGCGCACAATTTCAATCGGTGCCAACGTCCCGATTTCCACCTGCTTCTTGTTGTCGGAAAGCGTCTTGTCCGCTAGCTGAACGGAGCGTTCCTTTACCTTAACGTCTTCGTAGGCGTTGACCAGATCCCAGTAGATATTCTGAATCTGATTCACTGTTGTGATCACTTGCAGCCGAAACGCAACATCTGAAATCTTGCGGTTGTTCTTGGCGGTGACAATGAAGCGGCGGTTGGGAAGGAAGCCAAACCCTTGCAGGAGATGCTGGCTTAGCGTGAAGCGATAAGTAGGCGTGAGCGAAGGGCTGTAACTGGAAGACGTATTCGTAACCGTCGTCCGGCTGTTGTCGAAGCTCATGCTCAAATTGGTACCGGTTTGGAACCCCTGTTGGTATCCAAAATTTCCAATAGTCGTGTTTTGCGACGATTTCGGACCGGAGAAAACCGAAAAGTTATTGAGAGACGTGGAGCGCTCCATCTGCAGCGTTCCCGTGATGACCGGGTCAAACGAAGCGATGGCCGATCCAACGCCCGAGGTCGAAGTCACAATGCCCGACGTTCCCGACCCAGCACCGCCCGTGCCCGTCGATGTTCCGCCAGCGCCCGATCCGCCCGTGGAACCGATTCCCCCGACTCCTCCGCCCGGCGTATTCTGCACCACGCCGGTATTAACGCCGCGCGTGGACCCGCCAGACTTCGCACGCAGCAAATCCGTATCCGCGATGTCCAGGTTATAGCGCGCGATCGCGATATCCAGATTGTTCTCCAACGCCAGCGCAATCGCATCGTTCACCGAGAGCATGAGTTTGCCGTTCTGCATCATTAGGTCAATGCGCGGCGTGTTGCTCAGATTCGGCTCTGGCACGAGATGCGGAATATAGGGGGCAAAAGGATTCGGAAAATGAGGGTTCGGCCGCGAATAGTCCGGCTGGGCTGACATGGGCTTGGCGATTGCCGGGGCCGCTTGTTGAGCCATGCCCGGCAAAACCAGTGCCAACGTCAATACGCAAGAAGTAATAAGCCGTAGGGCTGAAGTCAAACGCTGCATTTCGCTTCTCTCCATCAAATCGAGACTGCCAAATCCCTAAACTGCAGATTTGGCGTTGAACAATAAGGTTAGACAAAAAAGCCGGGCACTGGTTGGTACGCAAATCCTAAGGCCAAGGTTCCGTTAGCCTCGCATTCCCTGCCATAGCCAACTCGTACTGAGATCAAAGTTCCAAGAACCAAGGGACCAGTTAGTATAACGAATCAAAGGCAAGCGGATGCTGAAGTAAAGCCTTTGGATGACGGCTTTTGCAAGAAAGGTTCGATTTTTACAATGTTTGACAAAGCATATGCAGAATTGGATTTACAAACCTAACCTACGGCTTCCTCGAGAATGCTTCTGATCATGCGTAACCTTAAGCTCATCCTAGCCTACGACGGCACCGAGTTCTCCGGCTGGCAGGTGCAGCCCGGCCTCCCCACCATTCAAGGATCCCTGGCGTCCGCTATTGGACGGCTCACCGGGGAAAACGTCTTGCCGCAAGGCTCCGGACGCACCGACGCTGGCGTCCACGCCCGTGCCCAGGTCGCCACATTTTCGACCGACTCGCCTATTCCTGTGGAAAATTGGGAGAAGGCTATGAACGGCATCCTGCCCGCCGCCATCCGAGTGCTTTCCGTCGAAGCAATGGCCCCTGACTTTCATGCCAGAAAGTCAGCCAAGGCCAAGACTTACGAATACCGCATCTTCCGCGGCCCGATTTGTCCGCCGTTCGATGCCAGATACGTTTGGCACTATCCCTACCCGCTCAACGAAGAGGCGATGATTGCGGCTGCGAGCGTGATGGAAGGGGAACACGATTTCACCTCATTCGCGGCGGTGGACCCGGAGAAAATTGCTGGGGAGAACGCGGCCGAAACGCAAAATCGCGAGCCCCGCACCAACATCCGGCGAATTCATTCGTCTTCCTGGCAGCGCCGAGGCGACGAACTGATCTACACCGTGCGCGGCTCCGGCTTCCTCCACCACATGGTGAGGAATCTTGTGGGGACGTTCGTCCTGTTAGGGAAGGGAACGATCCATCTCGAGGGCCTGTTGAAGATTCTTGCAGCCCGCGACCGCTCCGCCGCCGGACCAACCTCACCCGCTAGCGGATTGTTTCTGGTGTGCGTGGAATACGAGCAAGTTCCGTGAACGCTCAATACACTTTGTCATTTTGAGCGCAGCGAAGAATCCCTTTCGACACCGACACTCTTGGGTGCTAGCAGGAATCCCTCGGTGCGCTCAGAATGACAAACACATTTGTCAACGAGACGTCTTTCAGCCTGTTAAACTTCCAGCGATGCAAGTGGCCGCACAAACCGAAGCCCGAAGTTTCGCTTCCTACAACCCCGCCACCGGAGAAGTCTTGCGTGAGTTCGTCTGCGCTTCGAAAGACGAAGTCGACGCCGCCGTAGCGCGCGCCCATGCTGTGCAGTCGGAATGGCAAGCGCTCGGAGTTCGACGCCGAATCCAAATCCTGCGCAGATTCCAGCGGCGGCTGCAGGAGCGTAAATCGGAAGTCGCACAACTCATCACACAAGAAGCCGGCAAGCCTCTGGGCGAATCTTTATTGACGGAAATCTTTGTTGTGCTCGATGCCGCGCGCTTCTGTTTGCACACCGCGTATTCATTTTTGCGCCCGCAACGAGTGCCGCACGGCAGCCCGATCATGAAGACCAAGTCCGGATGGCTGCTGCACGAGCCGCACGGCGTGATTGGAATTATTTCGCCCTGGAACTATCCTCTGTCGACTCCCGCGACGGAGAGTGTCGCCGCGCTCGTCACTGGCAACGCCGTGGTGTTGAAGCCTTCAGAACTCACACCGCTGGTAGGACTGAAGTTAGCGGATCTGTTGCATGAAGCAGGCGTTCCGAAAGATGTTTTCCAAGTCCTCATCGGCGATGGCTCCACTGGAGCCGCCTTGGTAGACGCGCAGATCGACAAGATTGTTTTCACCGGCAGCGTAGCCACCGGACGCCGCATCGCCGAAGCGGCTGCGCCAAGATTTTTGCCCGTAGTGCTCGAACTTGGCGGCAAAGATCCCATGATTGTGCTCGAAGACGCCGACCTCGACACCGCTTCTAGCGCCGCCGTCTGGGGAGCATTCATGAACGCCGGACAAACTTGTCTCTCCGTCGAGCGCTGCTATGTTCATCGCAGCTTGTATCCGCAATTCGTGCAAGCCTGCGTGAAGAAAACGCGCGAACTCCATGTAGGAAAGGGTGCGGATGGCACGACCGAGATGGGCCCGATGATCAGCGAACGCCAGCTGCGTATCGTCGAGTCGCACGTAGAAGAGGCGCGATCAGCCGGCGCCCGCGTTCTGACCGGCGGCAAAAGACTGCCGGAAATCGGCGCAAATTTTTACGCTCCGACCGTGCTGGCCGACGTGACTCACCGGATGCGCATCGTCACCGAAGAAACCTTTGGCCCAATTCTGCCCATCATGCCCTTCGATACCGAAGACGAGGCCATCCAACTCGCGAACGATTCCATCTACGGCCTCTCTGCCAGCGTGTGGACGAAGAACCGTGCCCGTGGCGAATCCGTAGCCCGCCGCGTCTACACTGGGACAGTCATGGTGAACGATCTGCTCTCCGGTTTCGCCATCAGCGAAGCTCCGCACGGAGGTTTCCGAGACAGCGGTATCGGACGCACGCACGGCCGCCTCGGCATGGAGGAAATGGTGCGAGTGAAATACGTCGATTCCGACCGGTTGCCGAGGATGAAAAAACTCTGGTGGTACGGGTACGGTCCAGCGTTCGCGGCGCAGATGGAGGGCTTCATTGATGCTCTCTTCGCGCGAAGCCCCAGCCAGCGTCTGGCAGGGGCGTTGCGGTCTTTAGCCGCACTCCGAAAGAAGAAAATGATTTGAATTAAGGGAGTGCGGTGCTTCAGCGTCGCAAAAGGCTGCTAGTCTTTGATGGACTTTAGTCCCCGAGGTCAACGCCGCTGAGCGAGAATAGAAGTTCTTGATGCGCTGGCTTCCCAAACCCTCCGATGTTTCCCTGACTGGCGCGCTTGCCGCGGAATTGCGCGATCTTCCGGGATTTCGCAAAAGCGAAACCGCTGCTCAGATTCTGGCGCAGCTCCTGCTAGCTCGCGGCATCAGCACTGCCGAACAAGCCGCGCGCTTTCTGACTCCCTCTCTCGACCACCTACATTCTCCCTACGACATGCTCGGCATGACCGCCGCCGTCGAGCGCCTCGAAGCCGCCATTGAGCGCAAAGAAGACATCCTCATCTACGGCGACTACGACGCGGATGGGACCACCGCGATTGTCGTCCTGAAAACTGCCATAGAACTTCTCGGAGGCACAGCGGACTTCCACGTGCCGCACCGCATTCGTGACGGCTATGGCATGAAAGACGACGTGATCGAGAGCGCCGCCGCCGCTGGCGTCCATCTGATCATCAGCGTCGATACCGGAATCCGCGCCTTTGCGGCGGCGGAAACTGCGCACCGTCTCGGAATTGATCTGATCGTCACCGATCACCACCTTCCCGGACCGCAAGGCGTGCCGCACGCGCTGGCCGTTCTGAATCCGAACCAAGCGGGATGCCCCTACCCGACGAAAGACCTCTGCGGTGCGGGCGTGGCTTTCAAGCTGGCGCAGGCTTTGCTGGAGAAGGCAGGCCGAGAGCGCTTGCTGCCGTCGTTTTTGAAAATCGTAGCCATCGGCACCATTGCCGACTCCGTGCCGCTGACGGGCGAAAATCGCGTCTTCGCCAAACTCGGACTTGCCGGTCTGCGAAACCCCGTCAATGTCGGCCTCAAAGCGCTATTTGAAGTGGCGAAGCTCGAGGGCTCGCGCCCGCTGACCGCGACCGATATTGGTTTCCGCGTCGCTCCGCGTATCAACGCCGCCGGACGCATGGATATTGCCGGCAGCGTGATTGAACTCTTCGCCACCAAAGATCCGGCCCGCGCCCGCGAAATCGCCGGCCGCCTCGATATTCTGAATGCGGAACGTCAGGACGCGGAGCGCAAAATCCTCGCTTCTATCGAACAGCGCTTCGAACAAGAACCAGCCCTTCTCGATACCTACTGTATTGTCGTGGACGGCGAAGGATGGCATCGCGGCGTGATCGGCATAACAGCCACCCGCATCGTCGAGCGCCACAACCGGCCAACTCTGGTGATCTCGCACGAAGACGGCGTCGCCCACGGTTCAGGCCGTTCGATCCCTGCGTTCCATTTACTCAACGCCATCGAATCTTGTGCCGAACTCTTTACCCGCCACGGCGGCCATGCCCACGCCTGCGGGTTCGGATTGCCCTCGGAGCGGGTTCCGGAGTTGCGCCAGCGCCTGGATGCTTATGCGCGCGGCTGTCTCACCGAAGCCGATTTCGTCCCAACGCTCGAGTTTGAAACCGACTTGCCGCTCGAGGAAGTCACGCCGGAGTTCTTCCAACTCCTGCAGCGTCTCGAACCTTTCGGCGTCGGCAATCCCGAGCCTGTTTTCGTCGATCACAACGTGAAGGTCAACTACCCCCCGCGCATCATCAAGGAGAAGCACATCAGCCTCAAGCTGGCGTCGTCCATCAACGGCGGCCGCCCCCTCAAGGCCATGGGCTGGCGCATGGCCGAGCGCGCTGAGCAAGCGCAGCTCCTGGCCGGAGATGAGTTAGACATCGCTTTCACCTTGACCCACAACGACCACCCCGATTTCGGCGGCCTGGAACTCGTGCTGCGCGATTTCCGTAAATCTAAGATTGAAGATGCGCTGCCGACTTCAATTCCGGCGTAAAATGCGCAGCATGAAGCTCGTTCTCTTTCTCTTCTTCATGACTGCCATCTCCGTCGGCCAATTGCGTCCCGTTCAATGGCAACCAATCTCCGTTCCCACGACGGCCAGTTTGCGAGGACTCAGTGTCGTCGACGACAACACAGTCTGGGCCAGCGGCACGGATGGGACGGTGATCCGGACGACCGATAGCGGTAAGACCTGGTCGGTCCTCGCAGTTCCGCAGGCGGAAAAGCTGGACTTTCGTGGCATTCGCGCCTTCGACGCATCCACGGCAGTCATCATGAGCTCAGGTCCCGCTGAACAAGGCCAGGCCCGCGTCTCTCGCACCACCGATGCCGGGAAGCACTGGATGCTCGTTCTGGAAGAGAAAACGACTGGCGCATTTTTCGACGCCATCGCTTTCTGGGATGCGAAGCACGGCATTCTTGTGGGCGATCCTGTGGACGGCCACTTCATGCTTTTCACGACGGAGGACGGGGGAGTGACTTGGCAACGTGTTCCACCGGGGAAACTACCTCCCGCGCTGGAAAAAGAAGGCGCCTTCGCCGCCAGCAATTCCTGCCTCACTGTGCAAGGCGACAACAATGTCTGGTTCGCCACCGGTGGCGCCTCCGTAGCACGAGTCTTCCGCTCAACCGATCGCGGCCAATCTTGGCAAGTCGCGGAAACGGCGCTGCATCCCGCCAACGCATCCACCGGAATTTTCTCTTTGGCTTTTCGCACCCCCCAACACGGCATCGCCGTCGGCGGCGACTACGCTCACCCCACCGCTTCGCCCGCTCCGAATATTCTCACAACGGAAGACGGCGGCAAGACGTGGCAGCCCGCTGCCCCGAGCGATCTCCCAGGGCTTTTCTTTTCGGCGGTGGCTGACCTGCCTTTCGTTGATGCGCCTGCATCCGAGCCGACACTTCGCGAAATCCGTTGGGCCGTTGGCAGCAACGGCGTGAACTTCATGACAGCAGACGGCAAGTGGCACAAGAAAAGCGATGACAATTTTAACGCCGTCGCATTCTCCAGTTCCGGAGTAGCATGGGCCGTCGGCCCCAAAGGAGCGGTCGCGCGCTGGGATGGGAACCAAGAGAAACCCACCGGTGTCAGTAAACACTAGCGTTCGTGTGGCAGCGGAGCTTGCTCCGCTGAGACTCTTAACTGTCCAGATGCAAAAACTTGTAAATCACCAAATCCCGCAATATTTCCCTCAACCCCCGTTCCATTTAAGATCGAATCCCGCATCCAAGCGCCATAGGAGGAACTCCATGCCCCGCCCACTCGTTACGATTTTGCTAACTCTCGCACTCACGCTCGCCGTTCAAACAGAAGCTCAAGCCCAGTCCGACCTCGGCCGCCTGCCCGTTAAACGCGTCGTCCTCTACAAAAACGGCGTTGGATATTTTGAGCATTCCACCCACGTCCACGGTACGCAGGAACTCAATATCGACTTCACCACCGCGCAGCTCAACGACGTGCTCAAGTCACTGACCGTCGTCGATCTCGGCGAGGGCCGCATTTCGTCCGTGCGCTACAACTCCATCGCGCCGCTCAGCGAGCGCCTCAAAGGCCTGCGCCTGCCCTTCGGCGAAGACGTGGATCGCGATGCTTTTCTTACGGCGCTCCGGGGCGCTCGCGTCGATGTCCGCAGCGGCGACGTTCGTTCTGGCAACGTCACCGCCACCGGCAAGCTCCTCAGCGTTGAGAAAGTGAAACATCAAAACGCTAAGGGAGAAGACCTCTACGAAACCACCGAATTCGCCATCGTTACCGACTCCGGCGAAATGCGCAGCTTCGTCCTCAGCCCCGCCGTCTCCGTCCATCTCGCCGATCGCGAACTCACCGGAGAAGTCGGCCGCTACCTCGATCTCGTCGGCTCCTCGCGCGCCCGCGATCTCCGCCGCATGACCATCACCGCCACCGGCGACGGCGACCGCAACGTCTTCGTCAGCTACATCAGCGAAGTGCCCATCTGGAAGAGCACCTACCGCATCATTCTTTCGGAGAAGTATCCCGGCAAGCCGCTGCTGCAAGGCTGGGCCATCATCGACAACACCATCGGCGAGGATTGGAAGAACGTGCATCTCTCGCTGGTAGCGGGCGCGCCGCAGAGTTTCGTGCAGAACATTTCGCAGCCGCAGTACACCCGCCGCCCGGAGATTGCGCTGCCGCAATCAGTGATGCTAACCCCGCAATCGCATGAGGCGACGCTGGAGGAAGACAAAGGAGAAGTTGCTACAGAGATCGTGAATGGTCAGGTCGGGTCCGGTTCAGGCGGAGGAGTGGGAAACGGAAGTGGCTCTTATCAGGTAGCCGGGGTCATCGGCGGAATTGTTTCGAGCAATGCCGCACCACCCCCAGCCGCGTCGCCCGCAAACGGGCGCAATTTCAGTCAACTGCAACAGTTTGCCAAGCTGCAAAAAATGCCCTTAGAAAGCCGCAACTTCTCCAACATGGCCGCGGCAACAGCGGATGTTGCCAACCAAACCGAAGGCAAATCCCTAGGCGATTTCTTCGAATACGACATCAAACAAAACATCACCATCGGAAAGAATCAGTCCGCTCTCGTTCCAATCCTGCAAGCCCATGTGGAAGCCGACAAAGTTACACTCTGGAACGCCGACTCCTTCCCGCTGCGCTCTCTCTGGGTTAAGAACACCAGCGGCCAAATCCTCGATTCCGGCAGCTTCAACATTATCGAAGGAGATACCTTCGTCGGCGAGGGTCTCATCGACACTCTTCATCCCGACGAGCGCCGCCTGCTTTCCTACGCGGGCGACCCAGCTGTTCACGTAAAAGTGGAACAGGATAACCGCAACAATTCCTACAGCCGCATCGTCATGGCCAAGGGCTACATGACCATGACCCAGGAACAGCGCGAAACCAAGAAATACAGCATCCACAACGCCGACAAGACCGCACGAGTCGTCGTCATCGAACATCCCGCCCGCGAAAACTGGAAATTTGCGGACACCACTCCGAAGCCAGAAGAAACCTCCGCATCCTTCCACCGCTTCAAAGTCAATGTCGAACCCGGCAAAACCTCCGAACTCACAGTGGAGGAATTTCATCCCGAAGCTTCGGTGACTCAGATCTCCAACCTCGACGACAACACCGTTGAATTGCTGGTGAGCCAAAACCGTATGACGCCCGCCATGAAGCAGGTCTTCGACAGAGTGCTAACGCAAAAAGAAAAAGTCCGCGACTTCGACCGTCAGATCAACGAGCGCAATCAGGAAACCAACCAGATCAACACCGACCAAGCCCGCCTGCGCGAAAACATGAAAGCCTTGAAAGGCAGCGCAGAAGAAAAAGCTCTGCTCAGCCGCTACACCCACCAACTTGATAGCCAGGAAGACCGCTTAGCAGCTCTGCGAAAAGAAATCGCCGCCCTGCAAGCGCAACGCAACCAAGCCAACGCCGAACTCGAACGCATGGTGCTGGATGTAAATGTGGACGAAAAGTTCTAGGAAAGCTGAAGTAGTTGAAAACGCACCTATAAGTTTGTCATTCCGAAACGGCTCCATCGTGAGGAATCTGCTATTTCTCTTAACTGGAAGGGAGCGCAAAGCAGATTCCTCACGATAAGGCTGTTCGGAATGACAAACTTCGGTGGAGCTGGAAGACTCCGCCTCTCGCCAACCGTCGCACAAAACCTCTTCCCAAACCCACCCACTTCAGCTATAGTTCCCGCCCATGACCGACACGCCAATCTTCTGCAATCAATGCGGCCAGCAAAGTGCCGCCGGAGCCACCTTCTGCACCCGCTGCGGTGCCTCACTTGTTTCTGCGGGTAGCGCGGCCATGCCTCAGACACCGCTCCCCGGAGCCACCTTTGTAGCCCGGCAGTACGGCGGCTTCTGGATTCGCTTCGTTGCCGCCTTGATTGACGGCATCATCATCTGGGCCGTGTTCCTTCCGCTGCGCTTGGTTTTTGGCGGCGCGTTCGGCCTGGGTCATGCTCTCGGCGGCCAAGGCGATATTGCGCGCAACCCCGCCGCCATCGGCATGTTTGCCGCCATGATGTCAGGGATGGCTCTTGTCAATATCGTTGCCGACTGGGTGTACTCCGCCTATTTCGAAAGTTCCGAACGCCAAGCCACTCTTGGGAAGATGGCTTTGGGGCTCAAAGTCACGGATCTCAACGGCAATCGCATCTCGTTCGCACAAGCTACCGGACGACACTTCGCCAAATGGGTGTCCGCCATCATCCTCATGATTGGTTTCATCATGGCGGGCTTCACCGACCGCAAGCAGGCCTTGCACGACATGATTGCCGGAACCCTGGTTGTGAAAAACTAAGGCTGAGCCATGCAAAACGCAATTCGAAGCCAAAAACCTTCTATAAGTTTGTCATTCCGAAACGGCTCCATCGTGAGGAATCTGCTATTTCTCTTAACTGGAAGGGAACGCAAAGCAGATTCCTCACGGTAAGGCTGTTCGGAATGGCAAACTTCTTTGAAATTCCCACCCGTCGCAGGGAACGCGACAGGGACGTGGTACCCTGTGTTCCGTTACTAAAACCCGAGGGTGCCCCGCCTTCCTTCGCGTTCTTTGCGAAGTAAGGTGGGAGGAAACAAACTCTCCCCACCCAGCAATTGTCATTCCGAGCAACGCGAGGAATCCCTTTCACTGCAGCACTCTCTTAGCCAACACCTGATAGCCGACAGCCCTTTCCGCTAGACTATCCCCAATGGCCCTCGCCGTTCCCCGCCTTCGCCGTTGGATCGCCTTTGCCGCCGTGCTCGCGGTCGCAACCGTGGGAGGCTTCTACGTTTACGCGCGCTACCGCGTCACCATCGCCATGCGAATGCTCCCAGCCAAGCTGGAGAAACTAGGAGTCGAAGTCAAAGAAACCGCCGAGGACTTCACCATTTCAAAATCCGAAGGCGGTCGCACCCTCTTCACCATTCACGGCAGCAAGCTGATGGAATACAAAGGCGGCAAGGCTCAACTTCACAACGTCACGGTGACCGTCTACGGCAAAGATGCCAGCCGTTACGACCAAATCTCCGGCGCCGATTTCGAATACGACAAAGACTCCGGCAACATCTCCGCGCGCGGCCCCGTTACGATTGATCTCGTCGCCAACCCCAAGGGCTTACTGCACGCCGATCAAGCCCCTCCAGAAGATCTGAAAGACCCTCTCCACATCCGCACCAGCGGATTAGTCTTCAACCAAAAAACCGGCAACGCCTACACCCATGACAAAGTTGAGTTCAGCATGGCCACCGCCAGTGGCGGTGCCATCGGCGCTACCTACGATTCGAAATCGGGGGTGCTGGTGCTGGAACGAGACATCCGCATCTCAACCACCGGACCCAGCGCCGCCGACCTCACCGCCAGCCATGGGCGCATCACAAAAGAGCCGCTCCGCGTTGACCTCGAACACACGCATCTGGTCCATGCTGCGCAACAAATCGACGCACAGAACGTGACGTTATTTCTCAACGGCGACAACACCATCGACCGCATCCTCGGTGAAGGCAACGTTCACTTGAAGGCTCGTGGCGATACCAATATCGAGCTGAATTCCGAACGCGCGGAACTGTTTCTTGCCGGAAAGAACGACCAGTTGAGGCAGGCCATCGTCTCCGGCAACGTGGTCGTGACTACAACCGGCGGCCAGAACACGCAAGCCAACGCTGGGCGAGTCGTTTTTGACTTCGCCGGAAACACGTTGCTCACCAAGGCCCACGCCGAGGACAACGTCAAACTGGTCCAGAAACCTTCGACCCCAGCCGCGGGCTCAGCCGGAGTCAAAACGGCGTCGACCGCGCAGCAAGTAGAGATCGCAGCCGCAGCTATGGACTTCTTTACCGAAAGCGGTCGCCACCTCTCCCGCGCAGAAACGCTGGGCGCTGGCCAGATCACCCTCTCTCCGCCCAACGGGCAAGCTGGCCAAGTCACGCGCGTCAATGCCGGACAGTTCATCGCGCAGTTTGACGCCAAGAATCGTATGCAAACGCTGCATGGCGCGCCTCAAGCCACTATCACAACCAGCACTCCTGGCCAGGCTGACCGCGTAAGCTCAAGCGCGACTCTCGATGTCGCCTTTAAGTCCCAAGGAGGCATCGACACCATCCTGCAGCAAGGCGACGTCCACTACAGAGACAGCGAGCGCCAAGCCTTCGCTGCCCAAGCGCGTTACACGCCAGACGACAAGATGATCGCCTTAGTGGGTTCTCCTCGCGTGACAGGGCAAGGCCTAACCACGACCGCACAGACTTTGCACCTCAACCGAGAGACCGGCGAAGCCGTGGCCGAGGGGAACGTCAAGAGCACCTACAGCCAACTCAAGCCGCAACCAGGCGGCGCGTTGCTGGCATCTTCCGACCCGATTCACGTAACGGCCGCGCGCATGACAGCCAAGCGTGAATCCGGTGCAGCGTTTTACTCCGGCAACGCGCGACTCTGGCAGGGGCCCAATATTGTTTCAGCGGCGAATATCACTTTCGACCGTGAGCACCGCTCCATGCTCGCTGAGGGTGGATCGGGGAGCCTGAGCACGTCAGGGGCCAAACAAACGAATGGCGGTCCCTCCCAGCCCCTTGGCAAGCCATCCCAGCCCGTGACCACCGTCCTGGTTCAGACCGGCGCTGACCACAAAACCAACCTCGTGACCATAACTTCGACCCGCCTGACCTACATCGATAGCGACCGCCGCATTCACTTCGAAGGCGGTGTGAGGATGCAAGCCGCCGACGCGACGATCACCAGCCGGGAGCTGGACGCGACGCTGGCCCAGACAGGCCAAACGTCTTCTCAAGCCACTTCGAATCAAGCAGTTGGCACGCCCAGCCGCCTGGAAAAAGCGGTTGCCAGCGGCAATGTCGTCATTCAGCAGCAAGCCCGCAAAGCTACTGGAGAATCATTGGTTTACGAGGTTTCCGAGGACAAATTCACCTTGACGGGCGGACCTCCGAGCATTTTTGATGCCGAACGGGGCAAAATCACCGGCAATTCGTTGACTTTTTTTAGACGCGATGATAGGGTCGTCGTGGAAGGGAAGGCTAACTCCCCTGTTATCACGCACACCCGAATGGCACGCTAAATGCACGTTCTGGCCACCGACGAGATTGGCAAGACCTATCGGGGCCGCCCAGTGGTTAACGGCGTAACCCTCCGGGTCGAGCAAGGCGAAGTTGTAGGCCTGCTTGGGCCGAACGGTGCGGGTAAAACAACTTCCTTCTATTCTATTGTTGGTCTGATTCCCCCAGACACGGGCCGAATCCTGTGGGACAACGAGGACATCACGGATGTCCCCATGTACCTGCGGGCACGCGAATATGGCATCAGTTATTTGCCGCAGGAGCCCTCGATTTTCCGCAAGCTGACCGTGGAGGACAACATTCTCGCGGTGTTGGAAGCGCAATCGATTTCCTGGCATGAGCGCCGGGAAAAGCTGGAGGAGTTGGTGGAGAAGTTGGGACTGGAGCATGTGCGCAAGAGCCGTGGCTGGTCGCTTTCAGGCGGCGAACGCCGGCGCGTCGAGATTGCCCGTGCTTTGTGCATCAATCCAACTTTTATCCTGCTCGACGAACCTTTTTCAGGCATTGATCCGATTGCTGTGCTCGATTTGCAGAAGATTATTGGCGACCTCAAAGCGAGTGGAATTGGCATCCTGATTACAGATCACAACGTGCGAGAGACGCTGTCGGTGACCGATCGCGCGTACATCATTAACGAGGGGCGCATTTTCCGTTCGGGATCGCCAGAAACTTTAGGGAGTGATCCAGAGGTTCGCCGCGTGTATCTGGGCGAAAATTTCTACTTCAATCCCACGAATGGAGAGGCTTTGCCGAACTAGCTTGCCTGAAGGTAACTGCCGGGCTTGCTACTTTGGACAGTGTCGGAAGGGCCCTTCGGGCAGATATGCTGTGAGTCGTTGGAGATGCTTCGGAAACGCGATTGTCATTCTGATGCGGAGCGAAGAATCCCTATCGTCGTCGAGACTGTAGGTGTTGAAAGTGATTCTTCGCTGCGCTCGGAATGGCAAAGTAGATAAAAGGGACGGAAAGGTACGTAACACTGAATGGGTAGTCTGAAGCACAATCTGAGCCTGCGGGTTTCGCAACGGCAGATCCTTACCCCGGGCCTGGTGCAGATGGTCAGCGTGCTTGCGCTCAACAAACTTGAGCTCAAGGACATGATCAACGCCGAGATTGTGGAGAACCCCGTTCTGGAAGAGCTGGATGAGTCCATGCCCTTGCTGGACCAGGCTACCGGTCGCGACGACGAGCGTGCTGCCGAGCGTGCCGCCGAAGCCGCTGCCACAGAGACGGCTCCAGAGAAGAAAGATCCGTTCGACGAGATTGATTTCGGTTCGTATTTCCAGGACTACCTTGACCCCGGCTACAAGAGCCGCGCCGAAATGGAAGAGATTGAGCGCCCGTCGTTTGAGGCGTTCCTTTCCAAGGCTCCGAATCTAACCGACCATCTGATGTGGCAGATTGGCTCGCTTATCTTATCGCCGCCGGTGCGCGACGCTGCTGAGACCGTTGTTGGAAATCTGAATGAAGACGGCTACCTGTTGGCTAGCGAAGAAGAGCTGCTGGGACTGAGCGAAGCGACGTTTGAGATTCTGCCGGCAGAGAAGGCGAAGCGCGCCAGTTCCAGGCCGCCGCGGCCTGACCTCTTGAGCCAGGAAACCGGAAGCTCGGAGTTTGGTAATAGTGAGTTTGCAAATCGAGAGTTTGCAAATCGAGAGTTTGCAAATCTTAGTTCCGCGGATTTATCCGCGCACCTGGAAGAGGCGATTGTTCCGGAGATGTCCGCGGGAGCGGCGGATTTCCGCTACTTCAGCAGCGATCCGGTGGAGTCTGCGAACGGCATTTTCCCCGGCGTTGCGGTTCCGGCGATTGATACCCGCGCTTTCTCGGCGGCAGCAACGGCTCCTGCGGCGGATACCTCTTCTGGCAGACAGATTCCTGAAGCCAAGAAGGCGGCGCCGCGTCCGGTCTATCGCGTCAATTTCAATCGTGAGCAATTGCAGGAAGCGATTGCCGCCGTGCAACAACTTGATCCTCCCGGAGTGGGCGCGCGCGATTTGCGCGAATGCCTGCTGGCGCAGATTCATTATCTGCAACAGGTCCGCGGCCAACATAGAGACAACGAATTTGCCGCTTACTCACAACTACTGACCGACGCCGAAGCGGTAGTCGAGTGCCATCTGCATGCGCTGCAGCTGAAGAATTACAAAGAAATTGCTCGTGCGATCGGGCGTCCCGCTGAGGCCGTAACCCGCGTGCTGGAAGTGATTCGCACGCTCGACCCCAGGCCCGGCCTGCGCTACAACAACGTAAACGCTCGCATCATTGAGCCGGATGTTGCCTTTGTGAAGCATGGCGACGAGTGGCTGGTGATGTTCAACGACGACGACGTTCCTCAGCTGCGCCTGAATCCCGGCTACAAGAAGCTGATGCAGCGCGACGCCGCCGAACGCGACGTCCGCAACTATGTGAAAGAGCGCTACAAATCCGCCATCCAGCTGATTAAGAACATCGAACAGCGCAAGCAGACCATCCTGAAAGTTTGCGTCTCAATTTTGGAACGCCAGCACGAATTCCTCGACAACGGCATCGACCTGCTGAAGCCGATGATGATTAAAGAAGTTGCTGAAGAAATTGGCGTACATCCGTCGACCGTGAGCCGCGCGGTGGCCAATAAGTACGTTCACACCCCGCAAGGAGTCTTCGAGCTGCGCTACTTCTTCTCGGAAAGCGTGCAGGGCCCGGAAGGCGGCGGCACGTCGCTATTAATTCTCAAACGCCGCGTGAAAAAACTGATTGAAGACGAAGATCCCTCCAAACCGCTGACCGACGATCAGATTACGGCGATCCTGCAAGGGCAGGGGATTCAGGTCACGCGGCGGACGGTGGCCAAATACCGGGAAGATATGAAGATTCCGAGCACGCACCAGAGGCGGGTTAAGAAGAAGTAGATGTAGAGCGGACAAGAGTGTCCGCTCTACATGGGACTCAGGCGTGTTCCAGAAACTGGAAGCGGCGCTACGCTGGATGCCGCTTCCGTTCCAGGTTTGCAGCGTCGGTTAGTTGGCTGTGATTCGCGTTGCAGTGACTGAGCCTGCCACGTGGGCCAGTAAGTTGCCGCTGGTATCGTATTGGTCGATCGTGAACGTTCCAGAGTAGTGTTTCCGTTGGCTATCCACTACAACCAATTCCCGGATGTTGGCGGGGCCGATCAGGTTTTGCCCGGTTGAATCCCAGCTCAGCGCGAAGTGATTGAGCTTAAACATGCCGCGTTGGGTCTGCTTCCAGGCTCCCATGCAGAAGCTGCCGGTGATGGGGGCGCGGCCTGAATTCATAATCTCCGTCCCATCACTGTGCCATGTGGCGTAACCGCTATCAATCACGGTGCCATCTGGTAGGGCGAACTGGAACTGCCAAAGTCCGACGATTGGGGCATTCTGCTCAGACACCAGAACGAATGAGGCGGGCTTGAGGGTGGGGGTTGACTCTCCGAGATATCCGCAACCGTTCCTCGATTGTGCCGACATTGCCGACGTGAGCGCGAGAGCGACTGGGATCAGCGCGAACCAAAAACGAGCGTTGAATTTGCTTTTCATATTGTGAATCCTCCTGGCTGGATCAAATTGATACTCAACTGCACGCAACCGTTATCGCCGAGTTACCGGAGGATGGCAATGGCAAGTACCTCACACGTTGAACTTTTCTACAACACCGTGCAAGTAATTGATTATGAATTGTTTATTGTTTGGCGATAGATTGGCCCTGCGTTCGGAAGAGGTCCGCGCTGGATCGGATGGAAGGAATCTTGTTGACCGCAGACGGGCAACTGGCCCAACATTATCCGGCTGCTAGCTTGTCGGCAGTTTCCTCTTCTCAAGGCTTTCGTATATGAAGATGACCTCGGCCCGTACCGCTTCGTTTGGTCCCTACACGCTTGATTTGCGTTCCGGGGAACTGCGTAAGTTCGGGATCAAAGTGAAGATGGGGGAGCAGACCTTCAAGGTCCTGCGGATGCTGCTTGAAACTTCGGGGGAGATGGTGACCCGGGAGGAGTTGCGGAGCAAACTATGGGCCGACGACACATTTGTAGATTTTGATCATGGACTGAACTCAGCCGTGCAGCGGTTGCGGGATTGCCTTTCCGATTCGGCGGGAGATCCTCGATGGGTGGAAACGATTCCGCGCCGCGGCTACCGCTTTATTGGTGAGGTGGAGTGGTCGGATGCCGGAGTGGATTCTGAGGTTTCGGTTTCAGGCGTTCTCGCCGATTCTGCCGCGACACCAGCGACGGAGGATGTCGTCGCGGATAGGCCGCCGCAAAAGCCCGGGCAATCTGGAAAGCGCCAGATCGCGCTGGCCGCGTCGCTGGTGTTGCTACTGGTAGTTGCGGGGTTTCTCTCTGCGAGATGGATTCAGGAAGCCGGACGAAAACAGCGCGCCTTGCGGATCCGTTCCATTGCCGTGCTGCCGTTAGAGAATTTTTCGGGCGACCCTGCTCAGGAGTACTTCGCCGATGGTATGACGGATGAGTTGATCACGATGCTGGCCAGGAACCCGGCCTTGCGCGTGACGTCGCGAACCTCGGTAATGCAATACAAGCATGTGCACCGTCCGTTGCGGGAAATCGCGCGGGAACTTGGCGTAGAGGGCATCTTAGAGGGTTCGGTCGGTCGCACTGGAAGCCGTGTTCACGTTACAGCCCAATTGATTCATGCTTCGAGCGATACGCATGTCTGGGCGGACAGCTATGATCGCGACCTTGGCGACGTGGCCAGCCTGCAAAGCGAGCTGGCGCAAGCCATTGCCAAGCAGGTGGGGGCCACCACTTCCGACTCGAACCGGCAAGAGAAACCCATCCCGCCAGCCGCACACGATGCCTATCTGCTTGGAAGGTACCTGTGGTTCGCGGGCCGATACGTGAAAAGCCAGGAGGCTTTCCAAAAAGCGATTGACGCGCAACCGGACTATGCCGCGGCGTGGAGCGGGCTGGCGGACGCACTCACCGTGAGAGCGGTGGCGGAACTTGATCGTCCAGCGACCGTGATGCCGCAGGCGTTAGCCGCAGCCAAGAAGTCGATCGAACTCGACGACTCGCTGGGCGAGGCGCATAACTCATTGGCAGCCATCGAGATGTTTAACCTGTGGGACTTTCAAAAGGCTGAGAGGGAATCCGCGCATGCCGTGGAACTGGATCCCAGGCGCGGCGAATCGCACCATCTGCGAGCCTATGTACTAACGGCTTTGAATCGCACGGACGAGGCTCTGCAGGAAGAACGCCGGGCAGCCGAATTGGAGCCGCTGGCGCGGCCGTGGGCGGTGGGACGAGCGCTGCTCCGCGCGCATCGATTCGAGGAAGCGGTCAAGGAGCTGCGTGTGCGCACCGAGGGTCAGCCCAACGACGGTGCCACACTCTACTCCCTGGCTCGGGCCTATGAATATCAGGGCATGGAGAAGGAAGCCGAAGAAGTATGGGTAAGGATCAATCTTCTTGCCGGTGACAAGGAAAAAGATGCAGCGTTCCTTAAGGCGACGCGAAAAGGTGGTTTGAGAGGTAGGGTTGCGGGGCACCTTGAAGACTTAAAGTCAGCGGCGACCAAGGAATACATCTCTCCTAATAGATTTCGCGGGGGCGCATGCCCAACTTCGACATAGGGAAGAGACGCTTCATTATCTGGAAGAGTCGTATCGCGAAAGGGCGCCGTGGCTGGTGCATATGCAACACGATCCCGATTTCGACTTTTTGCATGGAGAGCCACGCTACCGAGCCATCGTTGCGAAGATGGGATTGCCGCCCGCGTGGTGAGAATCAACGGGCAGCTGAGTGTTGAGTTTGGCTTGACTTCCTATATTCCTTACTATAAAGTAAGGAATATAGATATTTGAAAGGAATCCAATGGCATCCGCCACTGTAACTTCGAAAGGCCAGATTACGATTCCGGCTCCTGTTCGCGAAGAGCTGGGGCTTAAGGCTGGAACCCGGGTGGAGTTCGTGAAGATCGCCAACGGGCAATATGCGATCCGGCCCGCTACGATTTCGATTAAGTCAATGAAAGGGATGTTCCGAGGGCGCGGCACCGCGACGATTGAGGACATGAATCGCGTCATTGCAGAGCGAGGAGCGTCCGCGCGGTGATTGGGATCGACACGAATGTGCTCGTGCGTTACTTCACAGACGATAATGCTGAGCAAACCTTGCGCGCTACTCGATGGATCGAGGCACTCACGAAGGAAGACCCTGGTTTTATTCCATTGGTCGTGATCGTGGAGCTGGTTTGGGTTATGCAGGGATTCTATCGAGCCACCAAGGAAGAAATGGTAACGTTACTGGAAGACCTGCTGCAGACCAAAGAAATGGTGATCCAGAATGCGGAGATTGTTTGGGAAGCAGTTCGCGCTTATGGCGGATCCAATGCCGATCTTGCGGATTGCCTAATCGAACGCTCGGCCCACGATGCCCACTGCACGCATACGGTCACATTTGACCTCAAGGCGGCGAAGACGGCAGGGATGACGCTACTGGATTCGTAGTCCTGTTTCGTCTGCAGAAATTGCCATCTGAGTGCCAGCGAAGAAGCCCTTCGAACAGCAGCGGTCCTTCCAGCGAAAGGGATTCTTCCCCTTCGCAAAGAACGCTCAGGGTCAGAATGACAAAGAGCTGCGACCCAATAGCAGATTTTTCACGATGGAGCCGTTCGGAATGACAAATTTCTTTACGGCCCCAGCTTGCGAATTGGCTTTGCCGAACGTAGCATTTGCCGAATGATGTTTTGGACTTATCTGGGCAGAAGATTTCTGATTTGGATTGTTCTCTTTCTGATCTGCCTGGGGCTTGGTTACCCGACGCTGAATCGTTACGATCTGCGCACCGCTGTTCCGGATGCCGGAGTTTACGCCAAGATTGCGACCGATGGGCCGGGCGTAGTGGAGAATCACTTCCGGTTTCGCGTGCTGATTCCTTTTCTTGTGCGGCCGGTTTATGCGGTGGCTCAGGGTCATCTCGGAAGCTGGGACGCTTTGTCCTTTGGATTCCTAATTGTCCATTCCGCGTTTGTTGCCAGCACGGCATTTCTGTTGCTGGAAATTGGACTCGTAGTTTTGGGAAGTTTCCCGGTTGCGCTGGTCGGAGCCACGCTGTTCCTACTGAATTTTGCGGTGTCGAACGCGCAGCTTGCGGGCTTGGTGGATGGCGGCGAAGGCTTTTTTCTGATGGCGATTGTCGCGAGCCTATTCTGTGGGCGCTGGTGGATGTTGCCGATGTTGGGCGTGCTGGGGGCACTGACGAAAGAATCTTTTGTTCCGTTTTCTATTGTTCTGGCGGGAACCTGGTGGGGGGTCTCCAAAAGCGGTGGCGCGAATCGGTTGAAAACAGGTATCTGGCTGTTTGGGATGATCCTTGCAGAAATGGCGGCTGTGACGACTCTGCAATCCTCCATTTCGGGACATCTGATTTGGCCGTGGAGTTTCGCTCTTGGCCTGAATTCGCATTCGAACTATGCCAGCAATTTTGTCGCGTGGTTGACCGACAGGAATTCCTGGTACATCCTGCTTTGGCTGTTGCCATTGGGGCTCTTGCGTATTCGGCGATTTCCCCGGAAATGGGTGATGGCGTCCGCGGCGGCATCGTTCGTCGCAATGCTGCTCAACGCTTACTACGGAGGCATGGGAGGGTCCGGCGGAGGCGTGGGGCGCTACGTTTTCGACATTGCGGGACCGCTGCTGAGCCTGTCGGTCGCGACTTTTTTCTGCGGAGTGAATCTTGAAAGAGCCCCCGTGAATGCCTCAGATTCTGTTCGTGGTCAACCGTAACAAGATCAACCGTAACAAAGTGGTGGCACCACCGGGTGATCACGACGAGCCCGGAACGGTGTACTCTGAAGTTGCAACCCTGATTGCCATCTCGATCTCGCAGTTTTGAGGAGGCGCCGTGAACGTGGAATATACGGGCAGGCATTTTACGATTACTCCTGCCATCAAGAAGAATGTTGAAACTGGCCTGCATAAAATCAAGAAAATCCTGGGCGGAGCATTCGAAGCCAGCGTGATTCTGGCTTTGGAAAAGCATCGCCACAAAGCTGAAATCACGATTACGCCACGGAATGGAACGATTGTTGGGCTGGCGGAATCTACCGACATGACTGTGGCGGTGGGTGAGGCGTTGGAGCATTTGGAGAAGCAGGCGCTGAAGCATCGCGCCAAGTCGCGGACCAAGAAGCGGCATCCGAAAAAGAAGTGGGATGGAGTTGCCGCAGAAGGAACACTTCTAGTGGAAATCGGTTCTGCTGCGCTTGCGAAGGAGGTCGTGCCGAACGGAAGCGCTGTGCGAAAGACGACAGCCGTGCCTTTGGTCGTCCATAAGTTTCAGCCCAAAACGGTGGCTTCGGAAATTCATGTGGTGAGCTCGGGAGATTCGATCGCGCTGCATCCCATGACGTTGGAAGAGGCCGTGAAGGAAGCGCACTTCCGCGATCGCGATGTGTTTGTGTTTCGGGATAAGAAGGGAAAGATCAAAATCCTGCATCGCACGCGGGATGGAAAGATGGAGTTGATCGAGGCGCCGTAGGGTGGACTAAACTGTTGGATGGCGTAGGCGCAACGATCTAAAGTTTTGTTTACAGATTTCAGGAGAGTCTCGACATGGCAACCCATCCCCGCAGTTCACAGAAACCAGCAGCAGCACGGACGCACGAGATGAGTTTTGAAGAAGCCATGCAGACGCTCTCCCGCGACGACAGATTTCGCGCTACGGTCTACGCCATGAACACGCTGCTGGTGCAAAAAGGGGTTTACTCGCCGGAAGAATTCGAGCAGCAGTTCAGCCAGTTCGCGAGCAAGAACATCCCAACTACCTAGCTTATTCGTCCCGTTTGATGTCGTTCCATTTCGGCATGTGGCAGTCCCGCGACGTGCATCGTTCGTGTGCGCCGATATCGCATTGGGAGCAGGTACAGTCGCAAGAGTAAGCGACGGGACGCTCTAACTCAGGCTTCGTCGTTTTCTCTGCCTGCGTTCGCTTTTTCTTCATTCAGTACAACCTCGTTCCCATCATTTTGCACACTAGCACGAAATTTCTTGCGGGAACGCAACGTTTTTCATTATGCGAGACATCGAGAGCGTGGTTTCCATTTGGTCCGTTCGTAATTCACGTACTGTCCCTTCGGCCAGTGTGGTAACAGGTCCCACCGCCGTATCTGGGTGATTCTCCCGATGGCAATCCTTCCTTATATTCCGTAACTTGTTGATTATGTTGGGCTAACTTACAGTCTCTGCAAGCGGTTGAAACCTCTGGCCGACGAACTCTGCTGGGGCATTGGGCGATAGGCCCGCCTTGGATTGCTGATGGCGATTACTGATCCCCTTAGGAGGTTCCATGTTTAGGACCACGAAATTTACGACGAAAAAAGGCGGCTTGCTGCTGGTGCTGGCTTTAGGGCTGGCACTACCAACAGCGGCTATGGCGAGCTCAGTCTCTTTCTATGATGTATTTGCGCTGCAGAACGGAGGGTCCTCCAAGGTCTTTCTGTTGGGCAATCCTGGAGCGACTTTGAAGCCGACCGGTAGAGGTCATCAGCTGGAATTTGGCGTGAAGCTGAAAGGAATTGTGCCCAAGGGTGGCGACACGCTGGTGATTACAGCCGTCGTCATGGGCAGCACGTTGACGCAGACTGTGGCGTTTGCGCAGGGGACGTACGCTCCGGGGAATTCCTACATTGCCCTTTTCGGCTTCAATATGCCGAAGGGCGGGTACAAGGGAACCCCGGTGCAGATGGCGATGCAGCTATTTGGGCCCAACGGCAAATTGCTGCAGAGCAGCAATGCGAACTTTAACTACATAGCTCCGGTGCCGGAACCTGCCAGCCTGGGTTTGATGGGCATCGGACTGGTGGGGTTGAGCTGGACGATGATTCGCAAGTATGGGAAAGGTGCGGGTGAACAGGCGTAAGGGTAAGTTCGTTTCTAAAGTCCTTCCGCCGCAATCTGGTTAGGCGACCAGTTAGTCAGGCACCTTTCGGGGTGCCTGCGCTGTTTTGCGGGCAAATGCTAACATCGCAGCATGTCCTTGCGTAAAGTCTCGCGGAAAGTGATTACGAAGAAACTGACACGGAAGCTGAAACACTCCGAGGAAGAGCCCAAGGCGTACCACGGACCGGAGAGGCGAGCGTCGGCGCTGGCTGGTTTGGCTGGGAGCTCGGCTGTGTCGGTGCCTCGCGTCCGAGCGCTGACGGTGCCGGTCTTGCAGGCGCGGCATGACGAACAGGCTCCCGACAGTCGCAAGCGATCCACCGAACTGGTGATCATCACTGGGATGAGCGGGTCGGGTAAGGCCTCTGCGCTGAAGGCGTTCGAAGACTTGGGCTATTACTGCTCCGACAATCTTCCGGTAGATTTGATCGCGCGCTTTGCGGAGTTGGCGCTGCAGTCGTCGGAAATTGACCGGGCCGCGCTGGTGGTGGATGTGCGCGAAGGCAACGCGCTGGAAAAATTCCCCAAAGTCCTGAAAGAAGTCCGGAAACTGCTTCCGGTGCGCGTGGTGTATTTGGAGGCGCAGGATATGGTGTTGCTGCGCCGATATAGCGAGACGCGGCGTCCGCATCCGCTGGGGACGGACGCGCCGGTGCGAGCGTCGCTTAAAGCCGAACGCAAGCAGCTTAGCGCGATTCGGAAGCTGGCGGATATTGTGATCGACACTTCCCGATTCAATGTGCATGAGTTGCGTGCGCATGTTCTGGAACAGTTCACGCGGCAGACGACGGGGAAGGGAATCCTGGTTTCCGTCGTGAGCTTTGGCTTCAAGCAGGGCGTGCCGGAAGACGCGGACCTGGTGTTCGATGTGCGATTCTTGCCGAACCCACATTTTATTCCTGAGTTCAAACCGTTTACCGGACGGCATCCGAAAGTTGCCGCATATATTCGTTCGTTTCCGCAGACGCAGGAGTTTTTGTCGCGCATCTCCGAACTGATGGTTTATCTTTTGCCACACTACATTCGCGAAGGTAAAAGCTATCTCACGATCGCGATTGGATGCACCGGCGGGCAGCATCGCTCGGTGATGATGTCGGAAGAACTGGGGAAGTATTTGCGAAAGGCTGGGTACCGGGTGAAGATTGTGCATCGGGATATGCCGAAGTAGGAGCGGCTGTCGGCTATCAGCTGTCGGTTTTTGGTCAGGCTGCGGAGAATTGGCTCGTGTGGCGACGGAGATTGCTCCGTCGGGCGGCTGCAAATACCCTCTCAAATTTGTCATTCCGAAGCGCAGCGAGGAATCTGTGCAGATGGGCACTACCCGATAAGGTAGTGCGGCCCTTCAGCGCCGCAAAACGCCGTGAAGAATTTTGGGTTTCCCCCGAGGTAAAGGCTCTGGCAGTCTTCAACAATTCCGCGTCTCTCACCTCCAGGGACTAAAGTCTGAAATTGTAGACAGCCTCTTGCGGCGCTAAAGCACCGCACTACCGACCCGAATTTCGTCCGTACTTTAGTGCGCTAAGACCCGTTCCCCGCCCCTTGCCATCCCGAACTCAGAGTAGAATGAGGCCTTGCATTCCTTGCGGAACAAATCCGAGTGCGGCGGGTTTCGCGGCGCATGAAGCAGCTTCGGCGATTGCTCCATTACGTGTTGCCGTACTGGTGGCAAGTCAGCGCCTCGGTGCTTCTGATGGCGGGGGTCGGATTGCTCGACGCCTTCCGCGTGTTGCTGATTGGGCCGATTTTCAATCAAGTTCTAAATCCCTCTTCGTTGACCCGCTCGGTGCCCCTCTTCAAAATCCCTGGTACGGAACGTTTGCTGGAATTGCAACAACTTGTGCCGTCCCATTTCCAGAATGTTTGGACCGTGGTGGCGTTCGCGCTGGTGGCGTCGACGGTACTGAAAGGCTTGTTCGACTACGTAGGGACTTATCTGGTGAACTACGCCGGGTTTGGGATGATTACGGACTTGCGTGATGATTTGTATGACGGCATGCTGCGACGGTCGTCGGCGTTTTTTCAGAAACATGCTACCGGCACACTGCTGTCCGCACTGGTGAACGACATAGAGCGCGTGCAGTATGCCATGTCGAGCGTGCTGGCAGAGTTTTTGCAGCAGGTCTTTACGCTGATCTTTACCGCTGCAGTCGTCGTCGTGTTGGGCGGAAAGTTGGCATGGGTGCTGCTGCTGTTCGTACCGGTAATTTTGTTTTCGGTGCGCAAGATTGGCCGGCAGGTGCGTTGGACGACGCGGCGCGGGCAAGACAAGCTGGCGGATATCCAAAACATCTTGCACGAAACGATTACAGGGAACCGGATTGTCAAGGCGTTTGGCATGGAACGCTGGGAGATCGCGCGCTTCCGGCGAGCGGCGAGCAGGCTGTTTCGAGCGAACTTGCGGTCGGCAGCGGCGCAGGCTGTGAGCTCTCCGCTGATGGATATATTTGGGTCAGTGGCGATCGCACTGCTCATGCTGCTTGGACGCGACAAGATTCTGCACCAGGTTTTCACATCGGGAACGTTTCTGGCATTCATCGTGGCCGTATTTAAGCTCTACGACCCGGTGCGAAAATTCGCGGGTTTCAATAACAATTTTCAGCAGGCGATTGGGGCGTCGGCGTCGATATTTGAGTTTATCGACTCGGACGACGACGTAAAAGAAAAGCCTGCCGCGAAGAAGCTCGGCGCATTTCAGGACTCGATCCGTTTTGAGAACGTTAATTTTTCCTATGCTGCCGATGGCGATGAGTCGCGCGAAGTTTTGCGCGACATCAATTTGGAAGTTCGCCGCGGAGAAGTGGTTGCCGTGGTCGGATCCAGCGGTGCCGGTAAGAGTACGTTGGTGCATTTAATTCCGCGTTTTTTCGACGTAACTGCGGGGTGCCTGACCATTGACGGCAACGATGTTCGCGACGTGACACTGGCATCCCTGCGGGCGCAGGCTGGGATCGTGACGCAGGAAACCGTGTTGTTTAACGACACGGTGCGGAACAATATTGCCTACGGACAGCCGGATGTCTCGCTCGAAACGGTGGAAGCGGCGGCGAGAGCGGCGCTGGCGCATGAGTTCATCCAAGAATTGCCCGCGGGATATGACACGATGATTGGAGAGCGCGGCGTGCGGCTCTCGGGTGGCGAGAGGCAGCGGCTTGCGATTGCTCGAGCTATTCTGAAGAACGCTCCGATATTGATTCTGGATGAAGCGACGTCGGCGCTGGATACGGAATCGGAGGCGCTGGTGCAGTCGGCGCTGCAGAATTTGATGACAGGCCGGACGGTGCTAGTGATCGCGCACAGGCTTTCGACAGTGCGTCGCGCGGATCGGATCGTTGTGCTGGAAAACGGAACCATCAGCGACATCGGCGCGCACGAGCAGTTGATGCAAAAGTTGGGAACGTATCGGCGGTTGTACGAGTTGCAGTTTGACGAGCAGTCTCCGGCTGCGAGTAGTCAGTTGCCCATACCTACTCGACAGTAACTTGTTACGGAGGGGTGATGTCGAGAAGAATAGCAATGCAAGGGTCCCAGCTAAAAGCCAGGAGCCAAGAGCTAGAAGCTGTCTTATGACCATTCGATCCATGACGGGTTACGCGCAGGTGAAGGGCACGCTGGAGAGCGGGCGCGGATTTGCGCTTTCACTGAAGTCGGTGAATCACCGTTTTCTGGATTTGCAATTTCGCTTGCCGTCCGAAAGCGATGGACTGGAGATGAAGTTGCGCCGCCTGTTGAAGGAGAAGATTGCGCGTGGGCATGTGGACGTTACCGTTTCGCTGGATCGCGCAGGTGACGAAAATGCCGCGCTGAGTGTCTCAGTGAATAAGGAGATTGTTAGCGGGTATGTGCAGGCGTTTCGCACAGCGTCCAAGGATTTCGGCGTCCCCGGAGATCCTGATCTGAACGCAATTCTGCGAATTCCCGGAGCTATGGAACTCGCCGCGCTACCTGCGGGCGAAGAATTAGAGCAGGCTGTGCTGGCGAACGCGCAGGGTGCTCTCGACCGCTTGAACACGATGCGCGAAGAGGAAGGCAGCGCTACGGCTCGCGAGTTGCGCGATCGCATGAGTCGCTTGGCCGAGGGTGTGTCGGAAGTCCAGAAGCATCGTTCCGCCGTGCAGAAGGCCTATATGGAGCGCCTGACAATACGTTTGCAGGAACTGGTTGGCTCGCAAATCGATCCTGCGCGTGTAGTGCAGGAAGTGGCGGTGCTGGTGGATCGCAGCGATATTCAGGAAGAGCTTGTACGATTGGGAAATCATGTCGAACATTTTCTTGGCTTGCTGCAGGCGGGCGGAGAAGTTGGCAAGAAACTGGACTTCCTGCTGCAGGAAATGAATCGTGAGGCGAATACTTTACTTTCGAAGACGTCCGGCTTAGCGGGTGAGGCGCTGAAGATTACGGAAGCCGGGTTGCTGATGAAGTCCGAGATTGAAAAGTCGAAGGAGCAGGTACAAAACCTGGAATGACGGTTGTCTCAATGACGGTTGTCTACATTATTTCTGCGCCTTCCGGGTCGGGGAAATCGACGCTGGTGAACGAAGTGCGGCGGCTGGTGCCGGGGTTGGACTTCTCGGTGTCCTTCAGCACGCGTGCGCCGCGGGGCAGCGAACAGAATGGCCGTGAATATTTTTTCGTGACCCGGGCGGATTTTACCGCCATGCTGCGGAAGGGTGAGTTTCTGGAACATGCCGAGGTGTTTGGGAATTACTACGGCACGTCCCGAAGATTCTTGCGCGAAGCGACGCAGAAGGATCACGATCTAGTGTTGGATATTGACGTGCAGGGAGCAAGACAGATTCGCCAGCAACTTCCGGATGCGGCCAGTATTTTTATCCTGCCGCCGGATCGGAAGACGCTGGAGTGGCGTTTGCGGAACCGAAGTTCGGATGATGAGGAAGTAATTCAGTGCCGGTTGGCCACGGCCAAACGTGAAATTGAGAATTACGGCGAGTACGACTATATACTTGTAAATGACAGGTTGGAGCAGGCGGCGGATGAACTGAAAGCTGTGGTTCTCGCCGAGAGATTTCAACGGCTGGGCCGGAAGCTCACGGAAGATGAGCAGCGCCTGGCAACCATTGCGGACCGGTGCCGGTTGGGAAATGCGCGCAGCCGGGTGCGACCAATCTTGGATTCTTTTAAAGACGATGATTCTTCTAAGGACGAATCGGAAGAGGGTTCATCGAAAGATGAATTTTCGGATGATGACTCGCCGAAGAAATGATGATTCGTTGAAGCAGTCGGCAAATTGAAGGGATGTCTACAGACCAATGACAACGATGGAGAAAGACGGAGGCAACATGCAGCTAACCAGCGGCTTCGACAGTAACTATCGCTTCATTTTGGTGGCGGCGCGCCGGGCGCGCCAGCTGCAATCCGGGGCCCCAACGCTGATTGATACGAGTTCCAGAAAGCCTTGCCGCATTGCCCAAGATGAAATTAAGGCAGGCAAGATTCGCTGGGAACTGACGCACGAAGAAAAACACACGGTGGAAGCTGATCCAGTGATGTTAGATGGAGCGCACGCCGAAGTCTAAGAGACGGATATCTGAGAAAACGGAGAGCTGATTGAAAATCGCCCTCGGGGTTAGCGGCGGGATTGCGGCGTACAAGGCAGCGGAGATTGTGCGCCTGCTACAAGACCACGAGGTCTGGGTGCAGGTCATCATGACGCGAGCGGCACGGGAGTTTGTGACGCCGCTGACTTTTGCGGCGCTCTCCGGTGAAAAAGTTATCACCGATTTGTTTGGCGCGGGTACCGAGCCCCCGAATCTTGAGTCCTCTGTGGAACACATTGCAGTAGCGCAATCGATTGATGCGCTGCTGGTTGCACCCGCCAGCGCTGGTATCCTGGCCAAATTTGCCGCCGGTCTGGCGGAAGATTTCCTAACCACTACATTTATTGCTACGAAAGCGCCGGTGATTGTCGCGCCCGCCATGAACGTGAATATGTGGGAGCATCCCGCAACGCAGGCGAACCTGACGCTGCTGCGGTCGCGTGGCGTGCGAATCGTTGAACCCGATAGCGGGCATTTGGCGTGCGGAATGACTGGCCCGGGGCGACTCGCGACGAACGAGGCGATTGTTGCGGCAGTCATGGAAACCTTAGGTACGGCACAGGATTTTGCCGGGAAGACCGTTTTGGTCACAGCTGGACCAACGCGGGAAAAGATTGATCCAGTGCGCTACCTGACCAACCGTTCGAGCGGTCGGATGGGCTATGCGATTGCCGAAGCGGCTCAGCGGCGCGGTGCTCGTGTGCTGCTGGTGACCGGCCCAGTTGCGATCGCGCCTCCCTCGGGGGTTGAAGTTACCCGCGTTGAGACGGCGGAAGAAATGCGCGAGGCTGCGCTGCGGTTTTTGCCCGAATCGAATGTCGTGATTATGACGGCTGCCGTCGCGGACTATCGCTCGAAAGAGCAGGCCGGACAGAAGATCAAGCGCAAAGGCGCGATGACGTTGGAACTCGAGCCTACTTCCGACATACTAGCGGAGTTGGTGCGCAAGAAAACATCCCAGGTTGTCATTGGCTTTGCGGCGGAGACCGAAAACGTTCTCGAAAATGCGCGCAAGAAGCTGGTTTCGAAAGCGCTGGATGCGATTGTTGTGAATGACGTTTCGCGCGAAGGCATTGGATTTGATTCCGAGCGCAATGCGGTGACGATCATTTCGCATTCGGAGGTCGTTGAGGTCCCCGAGATGTCGAAGCGGGAGGTGGCGCAGCGCGTGCTGGATGCGGTTGCCGGGTTGTCAACGGTGGCTTCCAAGACCGTTTAGCCTCCACTCAGTCGCTCACGCCTCCATGGTCGCCCTCTGAGCTGATAGACTTTGTCTCGCATGGCGCGAACTCTTAATACCCAACTCAAAGAGGCCTTAACGGCACGAGTGCGTTACTACCGCGACTTGGGGATTTTCGATTTCTACCGGCGCGATGTGGTGGACGACATGCTGAGCGATAGCGCCAACGAACAGCAGATTCCTCACGGTGAGGCTGTTCGGAATGACAATTCCTATCCGGTTGAATATGAAGGTACTTCGCAAGCTGCGCCCGAGCTCTGGACGGAACAAAATTCGGACCAGTTTCCCGAACCAAATTCTGAACAACGAGATGACATGGCACGAAAAACAGTGGCCGCGCCGGTGGCGTCGGACCAGAACTTAGTGGTAGCGAAAGCCGAGGCGGGGGTCGCCGACCCAATTGCCGCGCTCAAAATGATTCGCGAGGATATTGGCGACTGCACACGCTGCAAGCTCCATCAGCAGGGGCGCAAGCAAATTGTATTCGGCGCGGGCAATCCAAAAGCGGAACTGATGTTTGTTGGCGAAGCTCCAGGAGCGGACGAAGACCAGCAAGGCGAGCCCTTTGTAGGCCGCGCCGGCCAGTTGCTGAACAACATGATCAAGGCGATGGGAATTGCGCGGGAGCAGGTCTATATCGCAAACGTAGTGAAGTGCCGTCCGCCATCGAACAGAACGCCAGAGCGGGATGAATGCGATACGTGCTCTCCGTTCCTGATGCGGCAGATCGCCGTGGTCAAGCCGAAAGTCATCGTCGCACTGGGCGCAATTGCAGCAAAAAACCTGCTGGCAGTCGAGTCTTCGTTGGCGAGTCTGCGGGGAAAGTGGCATGAATACCGCGGATGCAAGCTGGCAGTCACCTACCATCCGGCGTATTTGCTGCGCGATCCACGGCAAAAGGCTGAAGCCTGGAAAGACTTGCAGATGGTGATGAAAGAGCTCGGCCTGGTGGCGCCGCAGAAAAGCGCGGAGTAGGAAGTTGCGAGTCGCGAGTACCGAGTCGGCGCGAGGTTAGCAAGCCTGTAGTTTATGCTTGCAGCAGTGTCCCAACCCGTCCAAGAGAATCTGTTAGAAGATACAGCGCAAGCTGCCCTCGTCTTCTGCGATGTGGCGCTGCCTGTCCCGCTGGACATGGCATTTACCTACCGCGTTCCAGAATCGCTACAAGGCGCCGCTGCACCGGTTGTGGGCGGTCGAGTTCTTGTGCCATTCCGGCAGCAGCGGCTGTCGGGCATTGTGCTCGAGCTGCATGATCGTCCGCCTTCTGTAACCGCCAAGAGCATCCTGAGCGTCCTTGATGCAACTCCCGTGCTTGATGCATCGTTACTCAAGCTGGGCCAGTGGATTGCCGACTATTACCTGGCTCCGCTGGGCGAAGTTTTGCGAACGATGTTGCCGTTGGGCGCGGAATTTCAGAAGACGATTGCCTACCGCATTACCGATGACGGACGGATGGCCCTACATCTGGCGGGAATGCAAGGTTCATCGAAGCGGGCGCAGCGGTCCCCAGAGGATCAGAGGATCGAATTTCGTGCCCTGGACTATTTGTCGGAGCGCGACTGGGCGAAGGAAGCCGTGCTCCGGAACTCTACAGGCGCATCCCGAACCAGCAAGACAGGGGATCTGCTGGCTGGGATGCTGCGCAAGAAATGGATTGAGCGCCGCGATTTCTCCGATGTGAAAGACGCGTCGCGCACCGTCGCCTTTGCCGTGCTCAAGGGCGAAGCCGCCAAGCTGAACGCAAACCAGCGAACCTTGATCGACACACTGGCCGAAACCGGCGGAAAAGTTTCAGTCGAAACGCTGCGATCGTTACAGGTACCACGCTCCACTTTAGGAACGCTGGTACGGCGCGGGCTTGTCGAAATTGTGGAGGAGCCCGCTGAGTTCGCCATGACCAAGTTCAAGCCGCGGCGCTCGCCTTTCGATTTTGATTTGACGCTGGCGCAAAAGGCTGCGTTGCAGACGATTACAGCTTCGGTCGAGACGCGCAAATTCCACGGTGCGCTGTTGCACGGGGTGACTGGCTCGGGGAAGACAGCTGTGTATCTAACGGCGATGCACGCGGTGCTTGAGGCAGGACGTTCGTCGATTTTGCTGGTGCCGGAGATTGGATTGACTCCAGCGGTGGCAGCGGACCTGCACCAAATATTCGGTGAGGAAGTTGCAATCCTGCACTCGGCCCTAAGCGGACCGGAGCGAGCCGAGCAGTGGCATCGCATCCGGCGCGGCGACGCTCGCGTCGTGGTGGGGACGCGGTCCGCTGTCTTCGCACCAGTACAAGACTTAGCGTTGATTCTTGTCGATGAAGAGCAGGATTCGTCCTACAAACAGGAAGAGACCCCGCGTTACCATGCGCGGGACGTAGCTGTGGTTCGGGCGAAAATGGCGGGGGCGACTGTGGTTCTCGGTTCTGCGACGCCATCGCTGGAATCGTACTTCAATGCCTTCAAGCAAAAAGGCTCAGCCAGCAAATACACGTTGATCGAGCTACGGGATCGCGTGGAGTCGCGGCCTCTTCCGGAAGTGGAAATTCTCGACATGCGGCAGGAATTTCAGGAGACCGGCCAGGAGCAAGTCATCTCCCGTAAACTGCAAGCGGGAATTGCGGAACGCATGGAGCGGAACGAGCAGGTCATGGTGCTCCTCAATCGGCGCGGGTTTTCTCCCGTGGTGCTGTGCCGGGCGTGTGGAAAGGAGCTGGAATGTGAAGATTGCGCCATCGCGATGACACACCACAAGCAGGCTCGACGGATGGAATGTCACTACTGCGGGGCGACCAAGCCGGTGCCAAAAGGTTGCGTGCACTGCGGCAGCGAGTACGTATATTTCCTCGGAACCGGTTCCGAAAAACTGGAGGAGTTGCTGCACGGCTTGTTTCCGCGAGCTCGAATCGCGCGCCTGGATCGCGATACCGTGCGCGGGCGTTACGATTTTGAACGCGTCCTCGGGGCGTTGCATGAAGGCGAGTTGGACATTCTTGTCGGCACGCAGATGATTGCCAAAGGCCACGATATTCACGGTGTGACGCTGGTGGGTGTCGTTGGCGCGGATACTGCACTGGGGCTGCCGGATTTTCGCGCCGCAGAGCGCACGTTCCAATTGCTCACGCAGGTGGCGGGTCGCGCGGGCCGCGGAGATGCGCCGGGTAAAGTAGTGTTGCAAACATTTTTCCCGGACCACTATGCCGTGCAATATGCTGCCCGCCATGATTTCGCAGGTTTTTACGAAAAGGAATTGCGCTTCCGCAGTTGGATGCATTATCCGCCCTACAACGCGTTGGCGAATGTCCTGATCCGTTCTACGAAACTTGAAGAGGCGTTGCAATGGTCCGGCGTCCTGGGCAAGTGGTTTGAGAAGACGAGGCATGAAGGCGTGCGTGTGCTGGGACCCGCGGCGGCGCCCATCGTGCGACTCAAAAAAGACTTTCGTTATCACTTTGTACTGAAAGCGGAAAGCCGGGAGAAGATGAACCGCCTTCTGCGATCCATGCTGGCGCATGCGGTAACCGAGAAGATTCCACGGACAAATATTGTCGTTGATGTGGACGCGCTGTGGCTGATGTAGGACAGCTTCTAGCTGCCGGGTTTCCGGCCGCTAACGTAAAGCTTTCGTCATCGGCTTTGCGATTGCGGAGAACAAAGAATCTCTTGCCCGGGTTCGGAGATATTCAGTATCTCCCGTTAGAATCATAGAGGGTCGTGTCTCCGAGCCCTTGGACAGACCCCTGGGGCTGCACGACGAACCAGCTAAAAAGCTGGCAGCTAAGAGCTTAGGAGCTCATTTGATTAATCCGAAACAGAACATTCCGGTGGTCGCGTATTTCTCTATGGAGATTGCGCTCGATCCGAATATGCCGACTTACAGTGGCGGCTTGGGCATGCTCGCCGGGGATACCTTGCGGTCGGTCGCAGACTTGGCTGTGCCACTGGTTGCGGTGACGCTGGTATACCGTCGCGGATATTTTCGCCAGCACCTGGATTCCAACGGTCAGCAGACGGAGCAGCCGCAGCCTTGGGATCCCGTTCACACGCTGGAAGCCGTGGACGCCCGCGCCAAAGTCGAGATCGAAGGCCGCACTGTTTGCGTCCGTGCTTGGAAATACACGGTGCAAGGGGTCACGGGCGGGACGGTTCCCGTGTATCTCCTGGATACCGATTTGCCGGAGAACACGCCTGCCGACCGCGAATTGACGAATTCTCTCTACGGCGGCGATTCGCATTACCGGCTCTGCCAGGAAATTGTGCTCGGCCTTGGTGGCCTGCAAATCCTGCAGCTCGTCGGACACAACATCCAGCGCTATCACATGAATGAAGGGCACGCGGCGTTGCTGGCTTTGGGGCTCCTTGAGCGCCGGTTGAGCCAGAGTTTTGCCGGCCGCGTGAAGCAACTCGACGTCGACAGTGTTCGCAGCCTGTGTATTTTTACCACCCACACGCCGGTCCCGGCGGGCCACGATGAATTCACTCGCGAACTCGTGGAATTCGTTCTAGGACCAGAACGAACCGCGCTGCTGGATGAGGCCAAGGTATGGAAAGGCGACGTCCTGAACATGACCTACCTAGCGCTGCAGTTCTCTGGTTATGTGAACGGCGTGGCCATGCGGCATGGAGAGGTTTCGCAGGATATGTTCCCCGCTTATGTGATCAGTGCGATCACCAACGGCGTACACGCGCTCACCTGGGCCGCGCCGTCGTTCAAAGAATTGTTCGACCGCTACATTCCCGCGTGGCGGACCGACAACAACTATTTGCGCTATGCCATCAGTATTCCTCTGGATGACATTCGTGAAGCGCACGTTCGCGCCAAGAAACGCCTGTTGGGCGAAATTAAAGAACGCATGGGCGTCGATCTGGATCCGGATGTTTTTACCATCGGTTTCGCCCGGCGCGCCAGCACCTACAAACGCGCCGCACTTCTATTTCAGGATCCGGAACGTCTGCGAAGAATTGCGAAAGAGGTGGGCCCAATCCAACTGGTTTACGGTGGCAAAGCTCATCCGCGCGATGAAGGCGGCAAGAAGCTGATTCGCGACGTATTCGGCGGCGCTTCCTTAGTGCGCGATGTGATTCGCACGGTCTACGTCGAAAACTACGATATGCGTTGGGGAGCTCTCATCACGGCAGGCGTCGATGTGTGGCTGAATAACCCTATGCGCCCGCAGGAAGCCTCCGGCACCAGCGGCATGAAGTCGGCGCTGAATGGCGTCCCCAGCTTCAGTGTGCGCGATGGCTGGTGGATTGAAGGTCACATTGAAGGCGTGACGGGTTGGTCGGTGGGTAACGCCGAAGATGAGGAAGATCACGACTCCGAGGTGAATTCGCTCTACGGCAAACTGGCGTCCGACATTGTGCCGATGTATTACAAACAGCCGGAGCGGTATACAAACGTGATGCGTATGTCGATTGCGCTGAATGCTTCGTTTTTTAATACGCAGCGCATGGTGCAGCAATACGTATCCAACGCCTACATGTTGCGCAAGGATAACCGGCCATCGGTGCCGCAGCTGGCGAAGGGTGAGGCGGAGTAGGCAGCTCTCTACTTTTCGCTTGAAGGCTTGCCGAATATTTTGGGGAAGACGTCTTTCGCTGTAAAGCGCTTGATTGGAACAGGCGTAATGCTGACCAGCAGAAGAACAACCGCTAGCAGCGCTAGAACCTTGCGTTTGCTGTCCAGTGGAGGCCAGCGCGGAACCTCCGGGTGCCTCCATCCAGTTGCCAGTAACACTGCGGACCAGATCCACCATCCCACCGACTGAAGTCCGAACGGAATTAGGGCAACAACCGTCAGCACAGTTGCAAGCCGGTGAGCTTGGGGAAAAACCGCGTAAATGATGTGGCCTCCGTCGAGTTGGCCACCGGGCAAAAGATTCAACGACGTGACAACCATCCCCACCCAGGCGGCGAATGCGATTGGGTGCAGGGAAACCTTCTCCATTGGCAGCAGATGCAACGGCGCGTGGGTCAGCCGCGCGAGAATATGCTGCGCCGCGCTGAAGATGAATGGATGCCCAAATTCGATATCAGGAATAATCACCGAGGTCGGAGGCGCATGTTTGGAGAGGGTCAGCCCCACGAAAAGCGCAGCCAAAGCCGGGACAAATCCAGCAATGGGTCCGGCAATTCCAATATCAAACAGTGCGGCCCGCGAGCGGATTGCGCTTCGAATGCGAATAAATGCGCCCATGGTCCCGGCCAGACTCAGGAACGGGATGAAGTAAGGCAGCGTGGCCCAAACGCGATAACGTCGACAGTAGAGATAGTGCCCCATTTCGTGGCAGAGCAGGATCACGAGCAGCGTGGCGGAAAATGGGATTCCAAAGGTAAGTCGGGAAGGATGACGCACAATCCACTCAATGGGGAAAAAGGCCAGAAACGCTTTGGGGTCCGCCGAATAGGGCGCAAGGTTATTCTGGAAACTGAACTGCATTCCCGCTCCCACAACCAGCGTCGTAAATACCGTTGCCAGAAAAAGCAGCGCGTGCAGCCAATAGTGGTCGGACGGCGGATCGGCATCGACCAGAACTGCCTCCATCACCGGCTGCATTTGCGCAGCGTACTCGTAGGTGGAAGAAACAGCCGCTGAGGTTGGGTCGGAATTCGGATCGGGCATCGGGCTGGACACTAGGCGCAGGTTGCGGGGATCCGGGCAGCCCGGTGCTCCTAACAACACTCTAGCGGAGAGTGGCCTGTGTGCGCTAGTCGGTGGTGCGCACGGCTGTCCGATCAACCAGGTTTCGCACGGCAAGTAACAAAAATAGGCCCGGGGGGGAACCCGGGCCTATTAGCTCCTGACGTGCCTATTTCAATCCCACCCCATACAGGTAGTCGTAGGTGCTTCCCGGCTGCACAGGAAGAACTGTGCTGAAAGATGAAAACATTACGGACCGATCTTGGAATGTCACGAAGACGTCACGCTGTGAATTAGCAGTCGTAACGCGAAATGTGAACAGTCCAAAACAAGGGTTCGTGAGTTCGTTGGTTCCGACCAGATAAGCCGCATCGGCAACAGGGGTAAGCTGTGCTGCCACCAATGTCGCTCCCTGAGCATCCAGCACGGTGATCTGTCCGGTGGCATCGATCACCATGCTGGCGTTGCCCAAAGCGGACGTTCCGGTTTCGACATTCCCGATGCCGGTGTTGGCTCCCGTTTTTTCGAAATAGATCGCTTTGTACGTTCCCGCAAAGGTTGGGTTGAAGGCTTTTGAGGCGGCTTGGGGCAAGCCCAGGATGGCGCCCTGAGGTGTATCCACCGCAAACATGCCATTTGCTGTTCCAAATACGTAATCGAAAGTGCCGCCGTTGTCAGCCAGCTCCAGGAACGTTCCGGAAGGGTCGTTGATGAAGAGGCTGCCATCAAAAGTTCCATTGCCGAACGCGTTGCCATTATTCACCGCGCCGTAGGGCCAGTATCCCTGGTGAGCGACACTGCCAGTTGCGTCCACAGCAATTGACCCAATTTCCAAACCACCAGCGGCCGTACGGAACTACATGTAGTTGTAGTTCTTGTTAGCCCACGTCGCCTTGCTGATGGGTCCGCTTTCAATAGCGGTAATCAGCGCGAGCTGGTCGTGGTTTGGCCCGGTCTTAACAGCTTGGATCAATAGCGCGTAGCCAGGAACCTCATAAGCGGCAAGCAGGTTGGCTGTTGGATCGGCTAAAGTAAATGTCCCGTCCGGATTCACCGTGTAGGGAACCGTACCGGTGTCGCCATTGGAATGGTTGGTGTAAGCCAATGTGTGCGCCACAGGGTCCAGCGTGATGTTGAGGAAGTCACCAACCGAAGCGCTGCCATTATAGGTTCGAGGTGCGTTGAGGTTGAAGGCAGTCGCGGACTTTGTTCCGCAACCGGGCGTGGCGAGCAATAGCGAGACGGCAACAAGCAAACGAAGTTTCATGAGCACACTCCTCCGAGGACATAATTCCCATCGGCCTGAGGTGTAGGAGGGTGAGTCGTATTGGAACACTGCCGTACATGGCCGATAGGACAAGGGCGACATGTACCTTGGAGCAAGCTTCTTCTAATGAGATAGAACAACTTTTAATCGCTGTTGTACGGTAGCGAGAACCTTCTGGTGGGTCTCTTCGGGAGTTCCCCGTGCGTCAATCACAGCGACCCGCTTCGGTTCGCGTTGGGCGATTGCGTGAAACGCCTCATACACGCGCGAAAAAAAATCGCGATCTTCCTGCTCAAAACGGTTCTCGTCCCGATGACCGGCAGCCGTGGTGACCAGATTGCGGTGTCGCGCACGGTTCAAACTGAAATTGAGGTCACAATCCAGCAGAATCGTCAGGTCAGGCTGCAGGTCCGCGCACAGCACCCGGTGCAGCACCAGCACGGGTTTGCTGCCTAGTTGCCGCCCGCCACCTTGGTACGCTTCCGTGGAATCGGTAAAGCGGTCGCACAAAACGTAATCTCCCGCTTCAAGCGCCGGCAGAATAACCTCATCTAAGTGCTGCGTACGCGCCGCGAACATAAGCGCAAGTTCGGTGTTGGCCGCCAGTCTAGAGGTGGCAGAATCCAGAATGAGGTGTCGGATTGTCTCTCCAAACGGAGTGCCGCCGGGCTCACGAGTCAGATGGACGCGAATACGCTGCGCGCGCAGGCCAGCCGCCAGCTTCTCAATCTGCGTGGTTTTGCCGGAGCCATCCAGGCCTTCAAAGGTAATAAAACGTCCGCGAACTGTCACGCGGAAATCGTAACAGGCAAAGGGCCGCAGTAACAGAGATTCCGAATCTTGCAGGCGCCGAACAGGTTATGCTCATAGCTTAGTGGAGGGCCGCGACATGAAGATGATCCTATGTTTTAGAGGCTTGCTTGTTTGCTTGTTGGCGTCGACGGTAGCTCTCGCCGAGCGCGTACCAATCACCATCATTCAAATCAACGACATCTACGAAATCTCTCCCGTGGCCAGCGGGAGAGAGGGTGGCGTGGCGCGACTGGCAACGCTGAAACGTCAACTCGCGCGTCAGAATCCGAAGCGCACATTCCTCATCCTGGCGGGCGACGCATTTAGCCCTTCGGCACTGGGCGCGGCGGAAATCGATCACCAGAGAATCGACGGCGCCCATATGGTCGCTGCCCTGAATGCGGCGGGCTTGGACTACGCCACATTCGGTAACCATGAGTTTGATATTTCCGAAGAGCATTTCCACCAGCGCATTGACGAGTCTCGCGCTGTATGGTTTTCTGGCAATGTCCGCGACAAAGACGGCAAGCCCTTTGCCAAAGTCCCGGAATCCGTTGTGTTCGCCGTGCGTGGACCCAAGGGCGCCCAGGTTCGCATCGGATTGATTGGCGCGACTTTGCCGGTAAACTCCAAGCCCTGGGTGACCTATTTGGATACCGTCACAACGATCCAGCAGCAAGCCAAAGAACTGCGTCCTAAGGTGGATGTACTCATCGCAGTTACGCACCAAACGTTAGAGGACGATCAGCGCGTGGCCACAACTGTTCCTGGATTGGACCTTATCTTGGGCGGCCACGAGCACGAGAATTGGGAACTACGCCGCGGTCAGCAAGGCACACCAATTTTCAAAGCCGACGACAATGCCCGTTCCGTATATGTACACAATTTGCTTTACAACACTCACACGCACAAGCTGCAACTTACGTCGGTGTTGCGAACGATTACGGACAAGATGCACGAGGATGCGGCGACTGCAAAAGTTGTGAGAGCTTGGACAGAGAAGGGATACGTAGCCTTTCGCGCCAACGGGTTCAATCCTGAAGAAGTTGTCACCACCGCTTCTGAGTTGCTCGACGGGAAAGACAGCAGCGTGCGTAAAGACAGCAACCACCTAACGGAAATCGTCGGGAACGCGATTCTGCACGAGTGGCCGCAAGCCGACGCCGCCATCTACAACTCAGGCTCCATCCGCATTGATGACGAGATTCCGGCGGGGTCGCGCATTACGCAGTATGACGTGCTCAGGATTCTCCCCTTTGGCGGAAAAGTGAATGGAGTCGAACTTAAAGGTAGTCTGCTGGAGAGCGTTCTGAATATAGGTCAAAAAAACTTGGGATCTGGCGGATTTCTGCACAGAGCGAACATCGAGCCCGACGGTACCCACTGGAAAGTGGCAGGGAAACC
This sequence comes from Acidobacteriaceae bacterium, assembly GCA_025352065.1. Classification (GTDB taxonomy): domain Bacteria; phylum Acidobacteriota; class Terriglobia; order Terriglobales; family Acidobacteriaceae; genus JANXUC01. Next base: position 66,448 of record JANXUC010000002.1, read on the forward strand.
GCTGGATCCCAAGAGAATTTACAAAATCGCTTTGGATGAATTTCTGCTGACCGGCAAAGAGAAAGACCTACAGGCCGTCATGATCGGAGCCCCGGGTGTAGGGCCTGTGGTGGAATTGCGTGATATACGGCTAGCTTTGATTGACGAGTTGAAACGGCGCTAGGTCCTCATCGTATAGTGAGTGAGAATCTCCGATTCGCGCGTGTTTGTTGCCGACTGATATATTCATAGGTTGTTTGAATACCTGTTCCCCGATTGAGGAGCTTCACAACGATGAGATGGGTCCGGTTGAGTTCAATCTTCTTTTGCGCGGCAGTTTCGGTCGCTGCGTTAGGCCAAGTAAGAGTTGCCCCAACAGTTACGGTTACGCTGGATGCGACGGAATCACCACGCAAGATTCTCCACGCTAAGCTAACGATTCCCGCGAAACCCGGTTCCCTCACGCTCTACTATCCGAAGTGGATTCCAGGCGAGCACGAGCCTTCCGGCCCCATCGTCAACCTGACGGGGCTGCACTTTAAGGCCAATGGCAACGAACTCACCTGGCGCCGCGACTTACTCGATGCCTGGACGTTTCACGTGGACGTTCCCCCAGGCGCAACCAGCGTCGATGCCTCCCTCGACTATCTTTATCCTGCGGTGTTCGAGGGTAGATACAGTTCCGGCTCCTCGGCTACCGAGAAGATGGCCGTCATCAGCTGGAATCAGGTGCTGCTCTATCCGGCGGGATGGACATCGGACGAGCTGAAATACGAAACTTCGGTTCGGTTGCCGGCAGGATGGAAGTTTGCCTCGCCGTTACTCGTCGCTTCGCAATCAGGTGCGGACGTTCGCTTTGCGCAAGTGTCCCTCACCACACTGGTGGACTCCCCCATTCTGACGGGCCAGTACATGCGTATGGAGCCGACTGGCGAGAACCCGCCGCACGAGCTTGATCTCGCCGCCGATAGCGCCGCTGCGCTTGACGGACCAGCGGACTTCTTTGAGCATCAGCGGAACCTGGTGGCGCAAGCGCAAAAGCTTTTTGGCACGCATCACTACGCCTCGTATCACTTTCTGTATAGCCTCAGCGACCATGTGGCGCATTTTGGTTTAGAGCATCACCAGTCGGACGATAGCCGCGTGGATGAGCATGGAATCGTCGACGAAACCAAGCGCAGGTTGTTCGCAGGGTTGCTGCCGCACGAATTCGTCCATTCTTGGAATGGAAAGTATCGCCGGCCTGCGGATCTGGCGACGCCGGACTATCAAAAGGCGATGCAAACGGACTTGCTTTGGGTCTACGAAGGCTTGACGTCGTATCTGGGAGATCTGCTCAGCGCCCGCAGCGCGATTCGCACGCCGGAAGATGCTCGCGATAATTTGGCGGGAATCGCTGCCGAACTGCAATACCGCCCGGGCCGCAGTTGGCGCAATCTGCAAGACACAGCAGATGCTGTGCCTTCGCTGCAAGAAGCGTCTCGCGCCTGGCAGTCGTGGCGTCGTGGCGTCGATTACTACGATGAAGACGTTTTGAACTGGCTCTGGGTCGACGTGCTGCTCCGTCAACAGACCGGCGGCAAGAAGACCATGGATGATTTCTGCCGCGCATTTCATGGCGGCGGCAGCGGCGCGCCCGAAGTCAAGACCTATAACTTCGAGGACATCGTGAGCACGCTGAACAGCCTGGCACCCTACGACTGGCGCAAGTTTTGGGTTGAGCGCCTCACGAACCACGGTCCCGGCGCTCCACTTGGCGGCGTCGAGGGAAGCGGCTGGAAGCTCGTTTTCAGTGATACTCCTTCAGGCCTCACGAAGGCCGAGGAGGACGACCGGGAAGGAATAGATTCCCGCTTCTCGCTCGGACTCGACCTCCGCGCGGATGGTGGGATCGTAGATACGATTGAAGGGCTTCCTGCGGCGAAGGCTGGCATCGGCCCTGGCATGAAGGTGTTGGCAGTCGATGGGCACAAATTTTCGAAGAACGCCTGGCGGGAGGCGCTGAAAGCAGCTAAGACCAGCTCCGTACCCATGGAAGTCCTGGTAGAAAACACGGACTACATCCGGACCTTCAAAATCGACTACCACGACGGCGAAAAGTTCCCGCACCTGGAACGCGACGCTTCGAAGCCGGACCTTCTAAGCGAGATTTACACAGCAAAATAGCCGAGCTTCAATCCAACACAGACTGGGCGCGGAAATCGAATCCCGCGCCCAGTCTCTTTTACCAATTCCACGCTCTAAAGGGTCTGTCATTCCGAACGGCTTCAGCCCTGAGGAATCTGCTTTCCTCTAAGCGGGCTACGCACTCACCGATTGATATTCCGCGTAAGCGCCTTGGAAATCCGTGATCTTGTGATCATTCTCAAAATGCCAAATCCGAGTAGCCACTTCGTCGATCAAATCATGATCGTGCGTCACAATCAGCACAGTTCCCTGATAGCGCTGCAAAGAGATGTTCAACGCGTTAATGGCTTCGAGGTCCAAGTGGTTCGTGGGTTCGTCAAGAATCAGCACATTCGGCTTCTGTAGCATGAGCTTGCAGAAAAGCAGCCGCGCAGCCTCGCCGCCGGAAAGTGCTTCTGTCTTCTTGTTGCCTTCGTCTTTCTGGAATAGCATCTGCCCCAGCAAGCCGCGAATTTCTTCGTTCGATGCTCCCGGCTCCCACTGATGCAGCCATTCGAACACCGTGCTGCCTTTCTGGATGAGCTGCTTGTGATCCTGCGCGAAGTAGCCAACTGAAGCTTCGTGCCCCCAGTTCACTTTGCCGGCAGTAATAAATTCTCCTCCGTAGCCGCTGGTCTGCCGCAGTTCCGCTTCCGAAATTGTCGGAGAATTTGCCAGCAGCGCGTTGATCAAAGTCGTCTTGCCGGAGCCGTTGCGCCCCATCAGTGCAATCTTGTCGCCGCGCAACACGCTCGAAGTGAATCCCGTTAGAACCTTCTTTTCTCCGTAGGATTTCTCCACTGCGGTGAATTCCAGTAAGTGTTTGCCCGATGGCCGCTTCTGTTCGAACTTGATATAAGGCCGCTGAATATTCGACCGAGCAAGATCGGTGACTTGCAAACGTTCGACTTCTTTTCGGCGAGATTGCACTTGGCTTGAACGTGTTCCAGCGGAGAACCGCGCAATGAATTCGTTCAACTGTGAAATCTTTTTCTCACGCTGTGCATTCTGCGATTCAATCTGCGATCGAATTTGCGTCTTCGCGACCACCATGTCATCGTAAGTTCCGGTATACGTAATGATGGTTTCGTAATCGATGTCTGCAATGTGGGTGCAAACGCTGTTCAAAAAGTGCCGATCGTGCGAAATCACAATCAGCACGCCATCGTATTCGTTCAGAAATCCCTGCAACCAATGAATGGAGTCCAAATCCAAGTGGTTTGTAGGTTCGTCGAGCAGCAGCGCTTGCGGATGGCCAAAAAGCGCCTGCGCCAACAGCACGCGAACTTTCTGCCCGCCTTGCAATTCGCCCATCTTCAGTTCGTGCAATTCATCGGCAATGTCGAGGCCCTGCAACAGAATTGCCGCATCGGCCTCGGCCGAGTATCCATCTTCTTCGCCAACCACGCCTTCAAGTTCGCCCACCCGCATGCCGTCTTCGTCCGACATTTCAGGTTTGGAATAAATAATCTCGCGTTCTTCCAACGCCGCCCACAACCGCCTGTTGCCCATGATCACGGTATCAACGACGCGAAACGTATCAAACGCAAACTGGTCCTGACTCAAAACGCCGAATTTGCGCGGACGAACCACCGTCCCTTTTTGCGGGTCAAGCTCACCGGTCAAGAGCTTCATGAAAGTAGATTTACCGGCGCCGTTCGGCCCCGTTAATCCATAGCGTTTCCCCGGCGTAAAGGCCGTGGACACGTCTTCGAACAAAACTTTAGCGCCGTAGCGCATGGAAACATTGCTAACAGAAATCATGATTTCTCAGGGTGTCGCAGGGAAAAATGCCGATTGCGAGGGCGTCACGTTTACTCTCTTAGAATACCACGAAACACCGCGATTTTCCCCGTAAATTTGCGCAAGGAACCCCCCAAGCGTGATAGCCTTTTGTTCCTAAACCGTCCTCTAGACTTCGGGAGCCTATGAACAACGCGAACCACATCAATCTGCAAGCCGTTGCCAAGCAAGTCATGTTGCAGTATGGATTTGAACCGGATTTTCCTGCCGCAGCGCTGCAGCAGATGGCGCAGTTGAAAGCCAATCCTCCGCAAATCGCAGCGGACGGCGGAATTCGCGATCTGCGCGACTTGCTGTGGTCCTCCATTGACAACGATACCTCGCGCGACCTCGATCAAATTGAAGTGGCGGAACGCCTCCCATCCGGCGACGTTAAAGTCATGGTCGGTATCGCGGACGTCGACGCTTACGTCGCGAAAAATACTCCGATCGATCAATACGCCGCCAAGGAAACGACCACGGTCTACACGGGCGTGCGTAACTTCTCCATGCTCCCCGAAGAACTTTCTACCGGACTTACCTCTTTGCTGGAGGGCGCCGACGAACTCAGCATGGTTACGGAATATGTGGTCACCAAAGACGGCCAGCTCGCCACAAGTGATATTTATCGTGCGCTCGTCCGCAACAAAGCGCAGCTCACCTACAACGCCGTAGGTGCCTGGCTGGAGAATCGCGGCGATGCGCCACCAAAAGTCGCGGCTTCTCCCGAACTGCAAGCCCAACTGAGGCTCCAGGATGAAGTAGCGCAGGCCCTTCGCGATCAGCGCTACCGCCAAGGAGCGCTAAACATTGATACCGAAGAAGTACGGCCCGTTGTTCTCAATGAGCAAGTGGTCGACGTCGTCCGGCAGGAAAGAAATCACGCCACTGAACTCATTGAAGATTTTATGATCGCCGCCAACGGAGTCGTAGCGCGCAAGCTGGAAACGGTTTCTTCTCTGCGACGCATCGTCCGGACGCCCGAACGTTGGGATCGTATTGTGCAGTTAGCCGCTACTCTCGGCGGGCTTCTACCAGCGCAGCCCGATTCAAAAGCTCTCAATGATTTTCTGCAGGTACGCAAGGCCGCCGACCCCGATCATTTCGCGGATCTATCGCTCGCAGTCATCAAGCTCATGGGCCCGGGTGAGTATGTTTTGGAACGCGCCGGAGAAGCTGATACTGGCCACTTCGGCCTCGCCGTGCAGGACTACACTCACTCCACCGCGCCCAACCGTCGCTTTGCCGATCTCGTAACGCAGCGCATTCTTAAGGCGCTGCTCGCAAATCAACCTCCGGTCTATTCCGATAGTGAACTCGGAACCATTGCGGCGAACTGTACGCAGAAGGGGAACGTTTCTCGCAAAGTTGAACGCGCTATGACCAAGCGCATGTCGGCAATCGCAATGAGCAACCGTATCGGTCAAGTCTTCGATTCCATCGTCACCGGAGTGAACGAGCACGGAACTTTTGTCCGTGTGCTCCAGCCGCGCGTGGAAGGCATGCTGACTCGAGGACAGCAAGGGGTGGATGTAGGAGACAAGTTGCGAGTGAAGCTGGTTCGCACCGATGTAAGCCAGGGCTACATCGATTTCGAGCGCGCGTAATTTTGGAATTCACGAGGTTGGTCATTTCGAGCGTGGCGAGGAATCTGCTGTTGTCGGCGTGAGGGACAACTCTTACTTCAGCTTTGCTTCTAACTCCGCCCACCGCGCGTAAAGTGTATCTACAACATCCTGCGAGGCGTCCATCGCAGCGTGTGCAGCCAAAAGTTTTCCCGCATCACTGATAATCGTCGGATCCTCCAGAGCCTCTCGCCGAGCCTGCAGTACTTCTTCCGCGTCAGCCACGCGCTGCTCAATCGTTGAGTAGTCGCGAGCATCAAGATAAGAGAGCTTTTTCGTGCGCGAAGTCTCGCTCGCTGCGCCGCCAGCCTTGTCTGGGCCGGAAGATTTCCTGTCCGGCTGCAAAGATTTCCGCTGCCACACTTCCCACTGCGAGTAATCGGCGAAGCCTTCCGCCCCGCCACGTCCATCCAAGCCGAGGACAACGGTTGAGACGCGGTCGAGCAGGTAGCGGTCATGCGTCACCAATACCAAAGCCCCGCGATACTCCAAAAGACTTTCTTCCAGAATCTCCAGGGTAGGAATGTCCAGATCGTTCGTGGGCTCGTCCAGCAGCAGAACGTCAGCGGGCTGCAACATCAGTTGCGCAATCAGAACGCGGGCCCGTTCGCCGCCCGAAAGTCGTGATACCGGCTGATTCAGTTGTTCGCTGGTAAACAGAAATCGCGCCGCCCACGAAGCCACATGAATCACACGATCCTGAAAAATCACGGAGTCGCTATCCGGCGCCAGCGAGCGTCGCAACGTGCCTTCTTCATCCAACTGCCGAGCCTGATCGAAATACACAATGCGCAACAAATCAGCGCGCCTAATGTGCCCGGCCGCAGGCTCTAACTCTCCGCGCAGCAGCCGCAATAAGGTGGTTTTGCCGCTGCCATTCGGACCGACCAATCCCACGCGCATACCCGCCGTGATGGTGAAGCTCAGGTCGCTGAATAGCGTCCGGCCCGGAATGTCGTACTTCACGTCTGTAATTTCAACCAACCGCTTCGTCTTACGCTCGGTGGCGGAGAAGTCGATTCCGGCATTCGCCGTGCGCGTCCGTGCGTTCAGATTCGCCAGCTCGCTAATCATCTCGTTGGCACTGTCAATCCGAGCCTTCGATTTGGTAGTACGTGCTTTCGGCCCTCGTCGCAACCACTCAATCTCAGTATGAACGCGATTCTCCAGCGCTTCCTGGCGCTTCGATTGCGCATGCAAAAATTCTTCTTTCTTGATCAGGAACGTGCTGTAGTTTCCGTGTACGCGCAAAATTCCATCAGGATAAGTCTTATTCAACTCTGCCATTTCAGTGGCGACGTTTTCCAGAAAATACCGATCATGGCTGACCACGACACAGGCAAACGCCGCCGCTTCCAGCAGCGCTTCCAGCCACTGAATTCCTGCCAAATCCAAATGGTTCGTCGGTTCATCCAACAGCAGAATGTCCGGCCCCTGCACCAAGGCCTCGACCAAAGCCAGCCGCTTGCGCCAGCCTCCGGAAAGGGAAGATGCCTTCGCATCAAGGTCTTCGAACCCAGCTCGGCCTAGTGTCTCCGCAAAGCGCGTCCCACGTTCATTGCCGGGAATGCCTGCCGCTTCCAGCGCCTTTTCCGCCACAGAGCGCACCGTCGCGTCGTCCGGAAACTCCGAATCCTGCGTCACATAGGCAAGTCGCGCACGCTTGCGGGTCGCCACATCGCCGCTGTCGGGATCGACCAATCCCGCCAAAATCCGCAGCAGCGTAGATTTGCCCGATCCGTTGGGACCAATCAGCCCAACCCGGTCCCCCTCCGAGATCGTAAACGACACATTTTGGAACAGCGGCAAGGCACCATACCGCTTGGATAAATCCTGAGCATTAATAATGGGTGGCAACGGCTGGAAAATCTCCTACAGAAGAGTCTTCTTTGAGGGTAACAGAGGAGGTTGGCTCTACGTGGTAGAGCGGCGCTTTAGCGCCGCGTTCAGCCCGAAGAAGACTTGGGCTTTAAGCCCCTGAGGCGGGGAACTTCTACCGCGGCTTAAAGTGGTAAACCACATCCTGCTTCGACGCGATCACTACGCCATCGCGCGTCGCGGGACGAAAATGCCAACTGTCCAACACGTTCAAAACCTCGTTGTCAATCGACGGGCCAAGACTCTGCAACACACTCTTGCTCACCACATTGCCGCCTATGTCAATCGTAATCTCGATCACAATCGTGCCTTCAACGCCGCCCGGAAGGACATCAGTATTCACAATGGGATCGTGTGCCGTCACCGGCAAAGCAGGACGAACATCGTGTCCCGAAAACGGCCCGTCGGAGGCAGAGCCATACGGCGACCCCGCCGCCAAAGCATGCGCCGCCTGATTCGCAGATGAAACAGCAGCACTGGCTTGTGCCACCACTTCCGGCACCTTAGGTTGCGCCATCTTTGCAGGCCTCGGCAATGAGATTCGCGGTTGCGAACGACTCGTCGCAGCATCCGCCGATGCATCCGGCCAATAAAAATGTGTAACCGCCAAACCATTCCGCCCCGTCGCAACCGACGAGGGAGCAACAAAAATAGGACGGCCAGCGAGGATCAGCAGCACCACCGGTAGACAATGCAGGGCGAGCGAAAGCAGGAAAGTTACACGCTGCTGGCCCCGCGCGGGAGTGGGAGTCGTAGACATTCAACCTGCTGCCGTTAGTCTACAGGGTGGACGCGGTAGCGAGGTTTTTGTCAACAAAAAGACCTGAAACAGCCAATTCTTTGACATCGCAAACTGCGATATCAAACATTTGGCGGACGGACTATATTCAGTGTTGTTTCATTCCTTGGTATAGTGGGCCAGAGGGAATACCGTGCCTGCTGCCTCTAAACTCGCCGTTCTGTCGCGACCCATCGAACGCGGAATCCATCTTGTTCGCGGGCATAAAGTCATGCTCGATTCCGATCTCGCCGCCTTGTACCAGGTTCAAACCTTCCGCCTGAACGAGGCGGTGAAACGCAATCGCGCCAGATTTCCCGCGGACTTCATGTTTCAGCTGACCAGCAAGGAGACAAAATCTTTGATATCGCAGGCTGCGATATCAAACAAAGGCCGTGGCGGCAGGCGTACACGCCCTTACGTCTTCACCGAGCATGGCGTGGCCATGCTTTCGTCTGTTCTGAAAAGCGAACGAGCGATCCAGATGAACGTCGTAATCTGCCGGGCTTTTGTGCGCATTCGCGAACTCATCGCCGCCAACCGCGATCTGGCGGCCCGCGTGGAGAAGTTGGAAGCAGGTCATCGCCAGACCAATTCAATTCTCGACCTGCTGGTGGATGAAATCGACGGAATCGAAGAGGATGTAAAAACCATCCAAGCCATGCCGCCAGCCTCCAAACGCAAAATCGGATTCGCCCGCTAAGAAATGTTTGACATCGCATTTTGCGATGTCAAACAGAAGCGGTCTCTATTTCGGCTTGTCATTCCGAACGGCTTTCACGTGAGGAATCTGCTGTTTTCTTGGCTCTCTAGCGCTCTTCCCAAAAGGTGAGAGAACCCTCGAACGCAGCCGAAGTCTGGCGTGTTCGATCAAGTACAGCGGATTCGAAGCAAATTCTCGAAGATATGCTGGCATGGGGCGCAGAGAAATTTGGCATCAACTACCGCTCTGGAATGCTAAAACAGTTCGCCTATGTCAGCGATTTGAGTTTTTACAGCGACATGCCCCTGCTAAATATCAGTCCGCCGCTAACAAGGCTGGCTGCAAAGACAAGCGAAGCGCTATCTGGAATCTGGCAGGAACCTGTTCGCTATGAACCTATGGTTCTGACCGTTGGGCACGATCCCATGGTTCGGAAGTACGGAATAGCCCCCTTTACAATTACGAGACGAGCCGAAGCTCGATTTTCAGAGAAGAAGTACTTCTCTGAAGCGCCACTTCCGACTGACCTGCATTTGTCTTTGCTCGGAGAATTCGAAGGGGAAATTAAGCGGCTACATGATTTATCGCCGAAGTAGGAAGTGTTCATTAACTTTGGAACTCGTTGCTATCAAGATCGCCCTTTATCCGTTACGCTCGAAGGCGAGCAGGTATCCAGAAACCCTCGGTATGGCTACCGAGGGTTTTTCGCCCTCAGCTCGCAACCTCTTTCCTCACCCTCCACCATGAACCCCAGAGCCTCCTGAGCCTCTTCCGCCCACCCGGACCGCTCCAGACCCCCTACCGGGGCAAAGGAGCGCCTGTGGAGGGGCGTAGCGCCATGCTCCAGGAGGGCGGCGCGGTGGATCGGGGTGCCATATCCCTTGTTGGAGGCCAGACCGTACTGCGGATAGATGGAGTCGAACTCCCGCATTATGCTGTCCCGATGCACTTTAGCTAGAATCGACGCCGCTGCTATCGAGGCCGAGATCGCATCTCCATGAATCAAAGCACGTTGCTGGCATGGATGGTCGAGGCGCATGGCGTCCACCAGCAGGAAATCGGGCTCCGGCTGGAGCTGCAGCACGGCATCGCGCATGGCGACCCGCGAGGCCTGGTAAATGTTGATTTCGTCGATCCGGGCAGCATCCACCGAGGCGATGGCCCACGCCAAGCAGCGCTTAAGGATCTGCTCCGCCAGGCGCTCTCGGACCTCTCGCTCGATCAATTTGGAGTCGCGCAAGCCTCGAATACGGTCGTCGGGGTTCAGAATCACCGCAGCGGCCGTCACTGGGCCGAAGAGACAGCCACGTCCGACCTCGTCCACGCCAGCGATCAGGCGGGCACCGTTCTGCCAAGCTTCCTTCTCGCAGCGAGTGGTGCAGCGTAACTTCCTTAACAGGCTTAGTTTAGCCGCCGATGCGGAAAGACTTCGTTCGATTCTCATGGAGGACCGAGGCACGGATGCCTCATCATCGCCCGCGTGTTCAGGAAGCGCAAGACAGGTTTGGAAAAAACCTGTGGAATACGAGGCTCTTTTGCAGGTTCGGTTGAGGAGAGTGCGTAGAAGCCCCGGACGTGAAACTCGGAAACGCATCCGTCTTCCCTCTCCGTAATTGCCCATCGGTGGGGGTGGATGTTACCGGGGTAAATTGCTGAGAGCACAGGCCCTTGGTACCTTACAGAGTATTCGGGGAACTATGTCGCCAGCGAAACGAACCAGAACGCCCATCAAACCTGAACCGAAAAGCAGCAACCCAGCGCCTGGGCGGTACGACAAACGCCTGCAGCTTGCAATCCCTCTCCGTGTAACTACGTGGGATGAGCATAAACGCCCACTCCTCGACATGGCGTGTACGTTGGATGTTTCCATGCGGGGTGCTCGACTCTATGGGGTGCGATCCACCTTGAAGGCGGGCGATGTTGTGACGGTCGAGCGGGGGCGCAACAAGATTTTTTGCCGCGTCATCTGGATTGGAACTCCCGACTCCGACAAGAAGGGCCAAATTGGCGTGCAAGCGGTCGAAATGGGGAAGTCACTTTGGGAAGCGGACATGGTGGAGGTGGGACAGCAATTCACTTCCGTCACGGCAGATCCGGCGACCAGACCAGCCGGTGACCGGAATCGGCGGGCCGCTCGGGTGGTTGCGGAAGCGCAGGCCCGAGTACTGGAGCAGCAGGACGGTCGGGATGGCATGCTTTGCGAAGGGCATGTGAAGAACATTTCTGAAACCGGGTGTTTACTCGTCAGTCCGGTCCTTCTGGAAGTTGGTGCTACTGTACAAATCGTGCTGGATCTGCCGAATTTTGACTTGGCAGTACGCGGGCGTGTGCGTCACACCGGCCCCGACGGTTTGGGCATCGAGTTTCGGGAAATTCGTAAGGGCGACCGCCAGTTGCTGCGTTACTGGCTGCGGCAGGCTTCGCTGGGCAGCCAAGAGGTGGCGGTCGGAGTCTCGTAAGATTTTCGTCGTGCGGCACCGGGATTTTCGGCAACTGTATTGAACCGCACGCAATGAGAGGGGCACGGCCGAGGCCGTGCCCTTGTTGTTTGTAGAATCCATCGCGAACAACAGCCTCTATTCACGGGCACGTCGGCCTTGGAGCCAGTGGGAATGGCGGCTGCGGGGTTTGTGCGAAGTCGAAGCTGTCGGTCATGTCGTTCGCCCCTGCGTCCCGCGCGGTGAGGGGTTTCAAGCTGAACCGCTCCTCCACCAGCCTCAGAAAAGAGGAGAACTCGTATTGCGTGTGACTGAGGAAGCCCTGCTTCGCGTAGGGAGAAATGATGAGCAAAGGAACCCGTGGACCCAGTCCGTAGCGGTCCACGCCCGGCGGCGGAACGTGATCGTAAAAACCGCCAAAATCATCCCAGGTTACAAAAATCGCAGTGGAATCCCAATCGGGACCCTGCATGATGGCGTTAATTTGCTGCACGGTCCAGTTTTCGCCTACACACGTACTGTACGGAGGGTGTTCGCTGGTGGGACCGCTGATGACCCAGCTTACCGAGGGTAGACTCCCGTTCTGGGCGTCAAGTACAAACTGCTTCTCGTCAAGGACGTTGGTATTCCAGAGGGAGCCTCTGCGAATGTGCTTGATCGCATCCAGCGCCGACCACTGGTATCCATCGTGTCCAAAGCCAGGAGCGTAGTACTTCCAACTGACTCCCGCGCTCTGGAAACTGTCCACAATTGTCTGGAAATCGAAACAAGGGTACTGCTGCGTCGTATTACCGCTGCCGTCAATCACGGTAACCGTCGCGGTGTCGTCGGAATCGCATCCCCAGGCGCCATTGGTTACGCCGTTGATGTTCCCAATCGATCCACCCGATTGCCCTGCCATCGAGTAAAGGTGGTTCGGAAAGCTGGGGCCTTCGAGTGAAGAAAACATCTTGTCCGCCAGCACAAATTGGTGCGCGTAGGCGAAGTAGTTTGGGATATCCGCCTGCTGCATTTGGGTGTAGGGCAGCAGATCCGACCCCATGGAGACCAGGTCAAACTTGTCCATTTTTCCGCCATCCACGGCCCGATGGGCGTCATTCCATGTGTGTCCGATGTCGTGAGGAGTTTTGTCCGGTGTGCGACCGAGAGCGATTGTCTGACCGGTGGAGATTGTTCCCGTAGTAGCTCCATCGGCTCCAGGGAAGGTTCCGAAATAGTTGTCGAAGCTGCGGTTCTCTTTAATGATGAACACGACGTGCTTGATTTTGGTTAGGCCGGTAGGAGGGGGTGGCGGTGGTGGTCCGCCTCCACTGTTGCTGCTACTACTGCAAGCGGTCCAAACGATGATGACCGCCAAGAAAGACGTCAGCCCCCAAAACAATGGGGATTGGAAGGGGAGTTTCATTTGGAAGGGGAGTTTCATATTGTGCCGTTCCTGGGTCGAAAGATTAGGCCAGCCAACCTGTATCTGAATGCATCGGATGCAGAATAGCTCAAATCAGGTTGTCCGCAAAATCGGAAAGGCAGGATAAAGGCCAGCGCATTCTCCCCAAGGAAAAGAATATGGCCGCAAAGACCTTCCGGCAAATGCGGCCATTGTTCTAGATCCTTACTGAGGCTACTTCGGTCGTTCGACTTCGCGGAGACGCGCAGCCTTCCCGCGCAGCGCGCGCAGGTAATACAGCTTGGCGCGGCGGACCTTGAAGGACCGTACAACTTCCACCTTATCCACTACCTTGCAGCGGTAGGGGAAAATGCGCTCGACGCCCTGGCCGAAGCTCATCTTGCGGACCACAAAAGATCCTTGCTGGCCGCCGCGCTGGGCGATGACCAGGCCTTCAAAAACTTGGACGCGCTCTTTGTCGCCTTCCTTGATCTTGACGTGAACGCGGATGGTGTCGCCCGGTTTGAACGCGGGCAGGTCCGTCCGCTGCGATTTTGCGAGGAGCTTATCGATAATAGGGTTGGTTGACATGGCTTTAATCTTTCTAGTGTACCGAAATTTGTGTGTTTTGGCACGTCGGAAGCGGACGCTCTGAGCCGGTTGCAGGATCTTTGAGGAGTTCCAGAGTGCCCAAGTCGATGTTTTACGCAAACTTGGCGTTGTTTTCGTGGAGAAAACCTTAGGCAGACGAAAACATCCGCTTCCAGGGCATACAGCGCCCTTGGTGCATGAAGTAAGCCCAGGTGTCGCCGATAAAAGGGGTAGTTATCGCTGCGGGATATCCGCAGCAGCGCGCATCTCGTTCGGGAAACCGGGCCTGCAGCACCAGGAGAAATTTACATGGAAACGTTGTCTGCCTACGAACCTGCCGGATGGAAAGAATCAAAGAAGAGCCAGAGGTTGCTCGGCAAAGTGGTTGGCTCACTGTTGCTTACGCTGCTGGTTGGGAAGGCTGCCATTGCACAAGAAACAGCGCCACCACCGGAGTCGTCTGCGGTAGTCATGGCGAAGCTCCTCGAGCAATTGCAGGCCGAGGATGCCAGACTGAAAGACTTGGAAGCCGAAGTTGCCAGACTCAAGCTGGCACAGGAAGCGCAAGGCACCACTGAGGCGGCCAACGCGGCCGCCATCGCCGCTTCGGTTCCTCCGCCTCCCAGCTCCGAGCCTCACGAGCACAGCATGCAGATGCCCGGAGGCGGTCCAGTCTTAAAAATCCGAGCCTTCGCCGATTTCAATCTAGGACTCGGCTCCGACGCCAACCACCTGATTTTCCCGCTGGTACCGAACGGCACGCCCATTCACAACACGTTCCAAATCGGCGAATTTGATTTATTCCTTTCCTCCCGCCTCTCGAAAACTGTCAGCGCGGTCGCCGAAATCGTGATCGGTGCGGGCCAAACGAACTACTGGGGTCTGGACATCGAGCGGTTGCAGATCACCTACAAACCCAGTCCCTATTTCTCCATTAGCGGCGGGCGCTATCACAGCTCAATCGGCTACTACAACACGGCCTTCCATCACGGAACCTGGTTCCAGACCGCGACCGGACGTCCCTTCATGTTCCTGTTTGAGGACAGTGGCGGAGTCCTCCCGGTCCATCAAGTGGGCGTCACCACCTACGGCCTGGTGCCCCATTCCGGCAAATTGGAAATGCACTGGGTGGCGGAAATGGGCAACGGGCGTTCCTCCGACCCCACCGGCCAGCCCGTGCAGAATTTCTTCTCCGACAAGAACCACAAGAGCTTCAACCTCGCCGCCTACATCAGGCCGCAGTGGCTTTCCGGCCTGCAAATGGGCGGCTCCTATTACCATGACCGCCTGGTCCCTGTCGGCATCCCGCACGTGAATGAAAATCTGGCCAGCGCCTATGCCGTCTACATTAACTCGGAATGGGAAATCTTCAATGAAGCCGTTTTGATGAACCACAAAATAGACGGTGCCGCCAAGAGCTTCAACAGTCCGTTGGCCTACACGCAAATCTCCAGAAAATTTGGCGTCTATCGTCCCTACTTCCGGTTCCAATACGTGAACATCCCTAACGGCGATCCGGTCAGCAACTACACTGGACGTTATGAAGGGCCCTCCGCCGGACTGCGCATGGACTTCACCGAGTATGCGGCGCTCAAAGTTCAATACAACCGCCTCTATCAGCGCGCGTTACCGGCGCGAAACGGGGTTGAAATGCAGGCCGCCTTTACTTTCTAAGCGCCATAGTTCTTGCCGCCTGTCTGCGTAGTGTGTTCGTAACGATTGTTTCGAAGGTTTCGAAGGATTCAAAGTTTTCCTCGAAAGAGAGTCAACCAAATGGCAAGAAACGGATTCTACCTCGCACTCGTCGCACTGGTTTTCGCAGGCAGCCTGCACGGACAATGCCTGCCCGGCGGCCTCGCTGTCATCGTCAACAAGTCCAACAAAGTGGAGAGCCTCTCCATGGCCCAGCTCCGCAAGCTCATCCTCGGCGATGTGCGCGCCTGGCAGAATCAGCAGGCGGTCGTCCTGGTCTCTCGCGATCAATCCAGCAAAGTTTTTGCATGCGTTCTCTCGGCGGTCGTGCGCCAGTCCTCTGGCGACTATCACCGTTACATCATCAACGCTGAATTTCGCGGCGACGAGCCCATGGCGATTCAGACCGTCGACTCCGATGCCAGCGCCGCCCGAGCCGTCAGCGGAAATCCCGGCGGCCTCGCCGTCGTCGAAGCCAATTCCGCGACTGCCATCTCAGGAACGGTGAAAGTCATTCGCATCGAAGGCAAAGCCGTCGGTCAACCCGGATACCCGCTCTAATTTCGGACGCTCAACCACCACCACACAGCAACAGGGAGGCATATGAGACCCACAATTAAGAACAAGCTCTATGCAGGCTTCGGCGCCGTACTGGTTTTGATGGGCATCGTGGCCGCCATCGCAACCCACTCGGTACTCGGTCTGCGCACCAGCGCTCTAGAAACCGCTCGCGTCGGGGACCGCCTCGACTCCATCTCGCTGGAGATTCAGGTTCATAACCTCGAAGCCCAGCGCAAAGTCAAAAGCTATTTGGCCGATTCCCAGCTACCCGGGACACAGGAAACCGAAGAAACCAACATCAGCGAAGCCCAATTCGAAATCCACGAGATCGAAACCCTCGCCGCCAAAGCCGTACACCTCGCTCCCACTCCCGAAGGTAAGGCAAAATTTCAAGTCACTCTGGAAGCCGCAAAAGCCTATGCCGCTTCCCTCGCAACCGTAGTGCAGGAAGCCACGAAAGGTGCCACCGACGCAGCCACAGCCGCGCCCTCCTCTCCCGCTAAAGTTCCGTCTGGCACGCCCATCCCCCCATCGACCGTCTCCGCCGCTTCCCTCGTCACCTACGAAGCCGCCGCCCTGCACCTCAGCGAAAGCGCGGAAGATGGCGAACTCGCTGGCCGCGACGCCAGCCAAACGTCCCAGCACAACGTCGAACGCATCAGCCAGCAATCCGTTCCACTCGTCGTCGGAATCTCCCTCGTCGCGCTTTTCGTTGCCCTGGTCGTCAGCTTCTCCCTCTCGAGAGCCATCCTGATTCCCGTCCAGCACCTCGGAACGGTCGCCGAAAACGTCAGCATGGGCAACCTCCAAATTTCCGTGCACCGCTTTTCCAACGACGAAATTGGTGATCTCGCCGACTCTTTTAGCCGCATGGTCACTGCCGTCCGCTTCTTTCAGTCCGAAGTCGAAGCATCGCAAACCGATGCCGCCCAAGCCGCCCTGGCGAAGGGAGCAAGCGCACAATGAGCAGCCTGGCAGACAAAGTGATTGCTCTAACCAAGCCTTATCTCGGGCTAGCCACCGATGCATTCCTAACCCGGCAATGTGGACACTTGAAAATCGAAATAAGCGAACTCACCCAGGCCCATCTCAAAGACCTGGCCCCCTGGATACAGCGTTCCGGAGCTCTGATCATGGATGCCGGGAAAGCTGCTGAACTGGCCAAGAAATTGGCCGCCCTCTAGTCGGGAGCTATCGAGACAGGATGGCTTGATTACCTCGGCGCCAGAGCTATAGATACTCTGGTGTCGTTCTATCCTGGCCAAAACTGGTGCATAATCTCACTGCTGGGATGGCTGCGCCACGGAGATATTCCACGATGAGACACGTCGCACTGAGATTCAGCCTGGGCGGAGAAAACGGAGCAGGTCACTGTGCTGGACGTTGCCGGAGACATTGCTTCCGCGAAACTCGTGACCCCGCACTGGGTGGACCACATGACGTTGTCGAAATCCGACGGAGCTTGGACGATTCTGTCGGTTGTGCAGCGCATCGACTAACCGTGGTGCTCGGGCGTTGCTTCATAAACGTCCTTGTCATTCTGAGAGCAGCGAAGAATCCTTTCGCTGCCCACAGTCTCTGGGGTGAAGAATTGCCCTCGATTCCCGTTCCTGTAGCAAAATAGATGCGTGCTCTCCGTGCGCATCGACAAATGGCTGTGGGCCGCCCGATTTTTTAAGACGCGAGCGCAGGCTGGGCGCGCCTGTGGTTTGGGTAGGATTCTATGGAACAAGCAGCCCGCCAAGGCCGCTCGCGAGGTTCGCATTGGCGACATGCTGCAAATCACCAACGAAGGCGGCGACTTCGAAGTGGAGGTTCTGCTGCTGAGCGACATTCGTGGCCCTGCTTCGGTAGCGCAGACGCTCTATCGCGAAACTGAGGTCAGTCGCGAACTGCGTCTGAAGGTCGCTGCCGAAAGAAAAGCTTTGGCGCAATTCGCACCCGCTCCGACTGGGCGGCCCTCCAAGCGCGATCGGCGGAGGATTATTCAGTTTCGGGGGGGAGGCTAAGTGGGGCAGCAAGAAACGCCACAACCATGCTTGAGTGTGAACTTGACAATCGGCAGCGTTCATCCGGCAGGTCTTTCGCCGGCGGAACGGTGGATCAAGAAGCGTCGTGCGGAGGGCGGTCCGACAAGCTTGGAGACTTGCTGGCGGAATCAGACGAGAAGTGAGGCATAGTCGAACGTTTCCGGTAGTCGGAAAGGATGCATGAACATACAACCGTGGGCGAGACGGTTCACCTATGACCCTATCCATTTACTTCCTATTCGGGATATTGATCGCTCTTAGCTTAGCTTCCCCCGTCGGGCTTATTTGGGGTTGGACGCGCTGGATAGGCGGACCAAAGCTGAAGACCCTACCGGCGATCCTTTCTCTAGCTGGCTTCATTTTTGCAACGGCGTCCGCGACGCTCGCGGTGTTGTTGATTGCCTATGCGCTGGTTCACCGTTTCCCCTACTACAACCCGCGTCTGACAAGCTCGTTTGCGCTGGGGACGATACTTTCCCTTGCGGGACTGCTTTTTGGACTGGGCGGCGCGTCGAGAGAAAGTTCGCTCCGCTGGCATGCACCTATTTGCGCGTTAGGAACGCTTGCGTTCTGGATACTCGCCACAGGGGGAAAGTGACGACGGACTCTTCGAGGGAATTCGTGAAGACAACTGGAGAGTCTCTTCCGGAAAACGAGATGGCTTCCGCTCGGGACCCAAAAGTTTTAAATCTCCAAATCGTAGTAGCGACGACGTCCAAGTTTGGTGTGCCAACGTTTAGCAAAAATCAGTTTCCGTGGTCAGGCAGGACTCGACGTAAGCTACTTCGCCGCCACGACCGGTAAATCTGAATTCCAGGTATCCACAATGCATTTCCATTTTCCGTCACTCTGCTTTTTCCAAATCTCAATGTTCTTGCCATGATCCGTCACAGGCCCGCCTTTCGCATCGCTGAAGGTGAGCACATAGGCTCCGTAGAGATACGCGAGGTCGCCGGAGCGAGCTGCTTCCACGTTCGTTGGCTGCCAACTGAGCGAAAGACCGGGCAACCCTAGCAGACCTGCGACGCTCTTGCGAATACTGTCCTTGTCCGTCGCGATCTTTTCGTTGGGAGGCAGGACGACCGCATCGTCGGCATAGAACGCCATCCACGCGTCGACTTGTTTCGACTCGGCAGCTTTGACCCAATAAGAATCCGCCAGCCGGATCGCCGCTTCATCGGCGGCTCGCGTGTCGAGCGTCAATAGCTCCTGCTTGGAAAGTGGTTGCGGCCCGCAGCCGGAGCAGAGCAGGAGAGACGAAAGGACGAGGTAGATTGCGGTCTTGCTGTGAGCGGTTGTCATAGGCTTATGTTTACAGATCAGATCGCAGTTTCGCCAGTATTTCCCGGTCTTCCTTTTCCAGAGCGACTTGCTTCAGCAGGTCTGGGCGGTTCCTCAGTGTTTTTTCGAGCGCCGTCCGCCTGCGCCAGCGGCGGATTTGCTGGTGGTCGCCGGACACTAGCACATCTGGCACTGGTATGCCGCGAAACTCCGCGGGGCGCGTGTAATGGGGATAGTCAAGTAGGCCGCCGGAGCCGCAGGTGGAATCTGCTCCAGTGGTTCCCGAGCCGAGTTGTCGCGTTGCTGTGAAAGACTCCTGCCGAGAGGAAGCTTCGTTGCCCAACGTTCCGGGGATCAGCCGGGTAACCGCATCCACGATCACCGCCGCTCCCAATTCGCCGCCGCTCAGGACATAGTCGCCGATGGAGATTTCGCGGTCGGCCAATGCGGAGCTGACTCGTTCGTCGACCCCTTCGTAGCGGCCGCAGATTAGGACGATAGTTTCCAGGGCCGCGAGTTTAGAAGCCAATGCCTGCTCGAAACGCTCGCCCTGCGCTGACAGCAAAATCACCGATTGCTTGGCCTCTCGATTGAGGCGGGATTCACGCGAGGCCAGATTTAGCCCATCCACGCAAGCAAAAATAGGTTCTGGCTTTAGAACCATGCCTTCGCCGCCGCCGAAAGGACGGTCATCGACGGTGCGGTGCTTGTCGCTTGTGTACGCGCGCAGGTCATGCAGGCTGGTTTCCATCAAGCCAGCTTCACGGGCTCGCCGGACGATGCCGAAATCGAGCGGACCGCGAAAGAAATCGGGGAAGATGGTGAGGATGTGAAAGTGCATAGGTTGCGGCTGTCGGCCATCGGCTATCAGCTGTCAGCCTTCTGCTTGCGGCGAACAGCATTTGACTACTTGAAAACACTCTCTAAATTTGTCATTCCTCAGGGCTGAAGCTGCTCGGAATGACAAACTCTAGAGTAGTCTTTTCAACAAACTTTAGAGTTCAAATTTATGGCTCTTCCTGGTTCGCCTTCCGCTGCGCTTCTTTTTCTTCCGGCGTCAGAGGAGCGTTGATTTCCAACAACCCTTCCGGCAGGCGCATGCGGATCTGCTTGTTAGCAACGTCAATCCCGGCAGCGCCGCCTTCAAGAAACGCCTCCGCTAAGGGTAGCAGGTGTTCGCGGGCATTCTCCGGAGCGTCTTCCGCGCCGATTCCTCGAACCACCAGCAGCGGGGCTTCGCCAGCTCCAAATTGCACATCGGTGACGGTCCCGACCCTTCGTCCGTGATCGAGAACTTCGCATCCGACCATGTCGCTGATATACGCTGCGCCGGGTTCAAGCTGTGCACGTTCGGCCCGTGGAATCTGCAACTCGCAGAGCAAGAACGCTTCCGCGTCGTTGATGGAGTCGACGCCTTTCAATTTTAGAACGAGATAATCTTTGTGGGGCCAGCAATCTTCCAGTTCGACTTCGCGACGGTTACCCTTGCCGAGGGCGTACATGCGTAGCCCTGGAATGAATCGATCTGGATGGCTGGTACGAGGCTCGACGGCAATCTCGCCGCAGCGGCCCTGCGTTTTTAGAACGCGGGCGATGGTGATGAAGTCGTCGCCGATGAGGAGTCTCCTGAGTCGGGGAACTGGGGCTGCACGTCAAGAGCGGCGAGCAGGAATGCTCACCCTACACAGGCTCAACGGAGCAAGCTCCGTTGCCACAGAGCTTTTAGTCTTCGACGATTTCCAGGACGTAGTCGCGGTCGTTCTTGGCGCCGACCGTGCGCACCAAGTTTCGCATGGCGCGCACTACCGAGCCTTGCCGCCCGATGACCTTGCCCACATCGTCAGGTGCCACTTCCAGCTCGACGACCATCTCGCCCTTGTCTTCGAACTCATCGACGACCACGGCCTCCGGAGCGTCGACCAAGGCTCGAGCAATATGCTCCACCAATGCCCGGGCATTGGCTACTGGCGCGACGGCGCTATGGGAATCGCTCATGCGAAGCTCCTTGGAAGGAAATACGGGCAAACTACGCTGAAATCGGCGTTGCAGGCACGGCAACCGGGGCGTGCTTCACGATCTTGCCCACGCGTTCCGACATCTGCGCACCCTTCGAGACCCAGTAGTCCACGCGATCTTTCCGGAGCACAATCGTCCCCGGATTGGTGCGGGGATTGTAGGTGCCAATCGTTTCCACAGGGCGGCCATTGCGCGCCCGGGCCTTTTCAATGACGACGATACGATATTGCGGTTGCTTGCGCGCACCAGTGCGCGACAGACGAATCATTAACACAGAGGTTTTTCCTTAATGGCCGGATCGCTCCAGCGAGGTTCAGACAAACTCTTATTATGCCTTAGGTTAGAGGCTATGGCAAGCGGCGAGGCGACCTTTTGTCCCTTTCTCCTGCTACAATTCCGCTGCAATTCAAACGAGGAACTTCTCGCGCCATACACACGTATCTCTGCTGTGTTGTTGAGGTTGCGCTTCTAAGCCATTCGCGCATTCAGGGAGCCCAGGTTGGAAGACGTCCAGGTTGTCAATCTGATCGTTCGTCGCGCAGTGGCGGGCGACTCCAACGCCTGGGAGGATATCGTTCATCGCTATAACCGCCGCATTTACAACATCTGCTACCGCTTTTCCGGCTCTGGCGATCACGCCGACGATCTCACCCAGGAAGTCTTCATCAAGATCTATAAGACCTTATCCAGCTATGACTTAGATCGTGGTGCGTTCATGACATGGGTGACCACCATCACGCGCAATTTGCTGGTCGATCATTTCCGCAAAACCAAGCAGGACCGCGTCACCGACTCCACGGACGCAGGCACCTCTGCGGAAGAAGATAGCCTTACTTTAGGCGACCAATTGCAGGACAGCGGCCTGCTCCCCGACGAAATACAACACAAGCGCCAAGTGCAAGAATTAGTCCACCAGGGACTGCAAAAGCTCTCTCCAGAGTTGCGGGAAGCATTGATTCTAAGGGACTTACAAGATATGGACTATCGGGACATCGCTATTGCCCTCAAGGTACCCGAGGGTACGGTGAAGTCGAGAATAAACCGCGGACGGGCGGAACTTGCGCGCGTCCTTTCACGTACATACAAGCAGGTGATCTAGATGGCAGAAGAAACTAAATCCGGAATGCACTGCGCTGAGTTCGAGGCGCTGCTTTTCGATGCGATCGATGGAACCCTCGCAACCGGTCCGCTGGGGCAGTTCAAGGCGCACGCGGCTGCTTGCGCGGCGTGTGGGCCGATGTTCGCCGACGCGGATGCCGGGCAGCGCTGGATGCAGTCGCTGGCCGAAGTGGAGCCTCCGAAGAATCTGGTCCACAACATTCTGGCCAAGACGAGCGGCAAAGAAGTTCGTCTGGCGGAACAAGCGGGAATCAGGCCAGCGCGTTCCGCAGCGTGGTGGCAGCCGGTCTTCGCTGGAGTTTGGGCGACCGTGCGGCAGCCTCGCTTTGGCATGTCGGTGGCCATGGCGTTCTTCTCAATGTCGCTGGTGATGAGCGTAACGGGTGTTAAGGTCCGCGATGTGGCGAAAGTGGATTTGCGCCCCAGCGCGATTACGCGCACGTACTACTCCACCCAGGCTCGCGTGGTGAAGTACTACACCAATATGCGCTTCTACTACGAGATGGAATCGCAGGTCCGCGATCTGAAGAAGGCGATGACTCCGGCGGAAGGCGGCACCAAGGACAAGACGAAAGACAAGAACCAGCGTAAGGACACCACCACCAGCGGCACCCCTAAGAAGGACCAGGAGCAGAACTACGCGCGCGACGAAATGCAGCCGCTGTTGGCCGACGCAAGCATGAGTCGTACGAACGATGTTAGCGCAGTGGAACAAGGAACAAGGCAGTTGGGTATGGGAGACGTGGACGGGAATTCGATTTTCTTTACCGACACGACCTTAACCGACACGACCTCGATCGACAAGGCAAGGAGAGAAGCATGAACTGCGCAAATCACAGTGATGTCACCGCGGCAGCGTATTGCCGCACCTGCGGGAAGCCGCTCTGCACCGCCTGCGGCCGCAATGTGAGTGGAGCCGTTTACTGCGAGAGCTGTCTGGCCGAACGCGTGGCCCAGGGAACGGCGGGCGCGTCGTACAGCCAGACCGTCATGTCAGAAGGTAGGGGCGTGCCGCCGAATTCGCCGAACGCAAAGCCCGTATTGGCAGCCATGCTTGGTTTAATTCCAGGCGTGGGTGCGATGTACAACGGGCAATTCATGAAGGGCATTCTGCACTTGGGTGTTTTCGTGGCGATGATTGCGTTGGCGGATCGCTTTGGGCCGATCATGGTGCCCGTGTTTTTCGCTTACTTTTTCTATTGTGTGTTTGACGCCTACAAGACGGCGGAAGCAATGCAACTCGGCTTGCCTTTGCCCGATCCATTCGGCTTGGAGCGGGCGTTTGGCGGCTCTGTCAATCAGACCAGCTGGCACCGTCCAATGCCGCAAGCACCGAGCGGCTCCGGCGCGTCCAACACAGCTCCCGGAACTCCGCAGTGGGACCCGGCGCAGCAACAGCTGTATGCAAATCAGCCAACGCCGGCGGATTTTCGCGGCATCCCCATAGGCGCAGTCATCTTGATCGGTCTCGGCAGTTTGTTCCTGCTTGAAAATTTAGGCTGGTTCACGTTCCGCGTTCACACGGTTGGGCCTGTGGTTTTGATCGTCATCGGCGCATGGATGCTGTACAAGCGCTGGACTTGCAGGGTCTCGTAGGAAGGGAATGACAATGGAGATTTATCGCTATAACTGCAACTGCGTATGCGTGCGATGCCGCTATCGCGGAAGCGTATGGGGCGTGGTGCTCGTGACTCTGGGAATTCAGCTCTTGCTGGACACTCTGGATATCCGGGATATGGATTTTGGCCGCACGCTTCCGGTTCTCTTGATCGTGATCGGCGTGATGCTAGTTCTGCAACGCACAGCCTCGGTTGAGGGGCATGTCCAACCTCTCGTTGGTTCGCGGGCAGTGCCCCTTCCGCCGCCTGTGACATCAACGGGTATGCAAACTTCATCCTCTGCTTCGGCAATCGAGGTGCGCCATGAGTAACGGATACGTTCCTCGCCAACGTTCTTTTGCCGGACCGGTCGTCCTGATCCTGCTGGGCGTACTTTTTCTGCTTGTAAACACGCATGTTTTCCGAGCGGAAGCGTTCTGGGATCTGTACGGCAGGTACTGGCCTGTTCTACTCATCCTCTGGGGTGTGATCAAGTTGGTCGAGTATCAGCAAGCCAAGGCATCTGGCGTGCGTGCTCCTAGCTTCGGCTTCGGTGGCGTGTTGTTGGTTTGTATCGTCGCCTTGACCGGATTTTCCGCACACAAATTCCATGAAATCCGGGATTCCGGTGTTTTTGAGGGGATTGACGACAACGGTGACTGGCCGAACTTCCTTCGTGGCGAGAGTTTCACCTTCGACGACCAGGTGGAGCAACCCTTCACGGCTGGATCGACGCTGCGCATCACCAACGATCACGGCAACATCAACCTGAACGTGGCCGATGGCGACAAGATCAGAGTGATGGTGCGCAAAACCGTTCACGCCGACAATCAGGGCGACGCCGACAAGCTCAACCAACAGACCAAACCGCAACTGAATGCAGTCGACAAGGCCGTCACTCTCAATGCCAACACTGGCGGCGGAGGCAAGCGCGACGTCAGCTCTGACTTGGACGTCTACGTTCCTCGCAAAGTAGCTGTCACGATTTCCTCCAAGCACGGAGATGTTTCAATTATGGGCCGTGAAGGCGACGTGGAAATCAGCAGCCAGCACGGCGAAGTCTCTCTGCAAGACGTTACGGGCAATGCCAAGATTGATGTAGAGAAGAGCAACGTGCGTGTCGCGCGGTTAGTGGGCGATCTTGCTTTGGACGGGCGAGTCAATGAAGTCAATATCAGCGACGTTAAGGGTACTGCGCGACTTACCGGCGAATTCTTTGATAGCGTAAGCTTGTCACGAGTCTCTAAAACGCTGACCTTTAAGACTTCGCGCACAGACTTGGAGTTCGCCAGCTTGGCAGGCACGCTGGATCTTGATGGCGGCGATTTGCATGGCAGCACGATTACCGGCCCGGTGCGTCTGCTCACCCGAGAGAAGGATATTCGCCTTGACGGAGTAAGCGGCGATACTCGCATCAGCAACAATGACGGCGCGGTCGAACTGCATGTAGGCAAGCTACCGGTTGGAAATATCGATATCAATAACCGAAATGCGAAGGTCCAGATCTACGTTCCGGATCAGGCTGGATTCAAGCTCGACGCCAACACCGATAACGGCGAAGTCGAAAGTGGCTTCAGCGAAATCAAGGTCAACAACGAAAATGATCGTGGTCGTGCAGCCGGAACGGTAGGGAACGGTGCGGGCACGGTTCGCATCAACAACGCGCATGGCGGCATCGAAATTCGCAAGGGAAGCGCCAGCGCAGCGACACCACCATCCCCACACAGCCCACCGTCTCCACCGAGTGCTCGATCCGATTCAAGTAGTAGCGACGACGAAGACAAGCCCAAAGAAGGTGTACGGGAGTTCTAGAAAGTAGTGAAGTCTGAAAGTAGCGCTGCCGTCCCGGCGGCAGTCAGGGTGGGCGTCGCGTCCGCCCGTCTTGACTCCAAGTTTATCGCTGCGCGGGCAGGATGCCCCCGCGATTGCCAGCGCTATCAGATCAATGCCCGCGCAGCTTCTTCTGGATGTGCTCGTCAATCCTGACCAGCACTTCTTCTTCTCCCATATCCGTCGAATCCAAAACAATCGCATCCGCCGCTGGCGCGAGCGGTGAATTCGCACGCGTGCGGTCCCGTTGATCGCGCTGCCTGAGTTCGGCCGCAACTTGTTCCGCAAGTGGGCCGCTGATCTGTTGCTGTAGCAGGCGCCGCTTCTCGCGAATATCAGGATGCGCGTCGAGAAAAATCTTCAGGTCGGCATCCGGAAAGACCTTGGTTCCGATATCGCGACCTTCCATCACAATCCCGCCGCCCGCGCCGAGCTCGCGCTGACGGGCCACCATCCACTCGCGCACTCCCGGATGCACAGAGACCTTGGAAGCCGCATCCGTCACATCCGCCTCGCGCACGCGCTGCGAAACGTCGTGCCCATCCAGCAACACCCGGTTTCCAGTGCGCGTCGGTTCGAGCGTGATAGCAGACCCATGCGCCAGTTTCACCAACGCAGCTTCGTCGTCCAACGCCAAGTCGTGTTCAATGGCTTTCAGAGCAAGCGCGCGGTACATCGCCCCGCTTTCCAGATTGATGTAGCCAAGCTGACGAGCGAGTTTGGCCGCAATGGTGCTCTTGCCCGCGCCAGCGGGGCCATCAATGGCGATGATAAGTCTTCGTGAAGGGTTCATCGTGAAAGAAGAGATTGTACACGGCGACAAAGCTTGTGTAGGGCGAGCATTCCTGCTCGCCGCTCTTAGCGCAAACTTTCTAGACTGAGATCTCGAGCTGCAGATTCTTTAAACTTCCGCTTGTCATTCCGAACGGCTTCAAGTGAGGAATCTGCTATTGTTCCGGAGTTCTGATAACTGGCGCTTGTCTCGGCACCCGCCGTGCGATCGGAGAATTCCTTCGCACCACCGGCACATGCTCTGTTTTCGCTGGCGTCACCTGCAACAGGGACTTACTGCCCACACGCAGATAACTCAACTCCCGCGCCGCAGTGAGCGCGTGAATCGCTTCCCGCACACGCGAGCGCGAAACAAAATGCGAAAAGAAATTCTCTACGTCGTCCTGATCCGCCGCCACCTGGCAATCCAAATATTTGCCTACCAACGCCGAGAGCGATTCCGCTACAGAAAGTCCCATCCCTTCACGCACTGCCTCCGGCGCCCATCGATAGAGCACGTCCCAGTAAGCGCCCTCGCCAGTCTTGTAGTCGACGCGCGTAATCCGCAGGCGCGACCACAACTGCTGCAGCGCGTGATCCAGTGCAGGCACCGACACTCCTCCGCCCAGTGTTTGCGCCAGCTTCGGCTTGGAGATTGGCCCGTCACGGTGAATCGCTTCAAAGGCATCACACGCCAGCTGCGAATATTCCGCGCGCGGTCCAGCCTTGGGAGCCAGCTTCGGATTGCGCTCTCCCACCAGCGCATAGAAAAACGGAAACACCGACGCCGCCACCAGGAACGCATTGTTCTCGTCGAAAAGATTTGCCTCATACGCGGCGTGCTGCCGCAGCAGTCGCACCATTAACTTGTTGGCATCCACCGCGCGCGGATCGGCGTAAGCATGCTGGAAGGTCGGAAGATTTTCATCCGCTCCCACCCAAGCCCCTACAAATGTCGGCACGGGAACGGCAGGCCGCATCGGATAGAGCAGGCAGAATCCGACCGACTCAAGAAACGCGGCACCATCCTCGCCTGTGCGCACAGGGACGCCGTCGAGATGCCACTTGTGCAGCCGCTCTTGCTGAAGTTCCTGGTCTGTCATTTGTGATTCGTTTTCTCTCTATCGATTAGAACACAGTGAGAAAAGGGTGCCCCGTCCTTCTTTCGCGTTCTCTGCGAAAGGGGGCGGGAGGAAAGAATCTTCATCCATCGATCTACTAAAATACCGGCGCCTCAAATCCTCTTGAAGGCCTTCTGAATATCCTTCATCGAATAGCGCAACACAACGGGCCTCCCATGCGGGCAAGAAAACGGAAAGTCCGTCTTCGCCAGTTCCACCAGCAGCCAGTCCATCTTGTTCTGCTCCAATGGCATATTCACTTTGATCGCCGCGTGGCACGCAATCGACGCAGCGATGCGCGTTCGAACCACCTCCATGTTCAGTGCCTGCTCGCCGGTGCATTGATCGAGGAGTTCATGCAGCATGCGCTCAATTTCCGACGCATCCAGACCCGATGGCGCAACTTTAATAGCTAGTGTGCGCGAGCCAAACGCCTCGGCCTCAAAGCCATTCGTGCTCAGCTCATCGGCGATTTCTGAAAACACCGCTTGCTGCGCGGGAGTGAGATCCACGATTAACGGCATCAACAACCGTTGCGACTCAACTTTCTTCGTCTCGCGTTGACGGAGGATTCTTTCAAACAGCACGCGCTCATGCGCCACATGCTGATCGATAATCCACAACCCATCTTCATTGACCGCGAGAATAAACGAATTCCGAATCTGGCCCAGTGGACGTAGCGTGCTCAGCGATTCCAATGTCGGTTCTTCATCCGGAGCGTCGGCGATGGCCAGGCCGCAGCCGTTGTCGGGAACATTGTGTCGAATCTGCGCGACAGGCACCGCAGCATTGGCGTCGACCGCAATCCCGCCTTCAAAATTCAAACGCTCGTTGATAACCGGCACAGGCGGCGGCTGTAGAAAAAATCCACCGGCAACGCTTTCTCCGCTGCCGTTCGCGCCATTGGTAGCGCGGTGTTCGCGGAAAGCCTCCGCCGCCGCCAGAAAATCTCCTGCACCTTGCGCACCGGGAGTAAGCGCACGGCTTGCAGTAGGGTGCGCTCCAATCTCCGTCGCAAACTGCGGCACGGGTCGATTCTTCATCAACACCGCGCGAACGGTGTCACGCACGAAATCATGCACCACGGCTGACTGACGAAAACGCACCTCCGTTTTCGAGGGATGCACGTTCACATCAACTTCCCCGGCGGGCATTTCCATAAACAGAAGCACCACCGGAAACACGCCATTGGGCAGAATATTGCGATAGGCCTCGGTGATCGCGTGCTGGATCAAACGATCCCGAATCAATCGCCCATTCGCAAAAATGTAAATCGAACTCCGATTCAGCTTCTGCAGCTCCGGCTTCGATGCAAAACCATGCAGCCGCAACTCACCGGGAGTAGGCTCGTTCTCTCCTTCAGCCAACTCCCCGCGCCGCCACGGCGGAGGCTGCGGCAACCCCACGCGATCAAACGGCACCGCCGCAGCCACCGACAAAAGCTGATCCAGCGTGTCTTTGCCAAACACCTGATACACCCGCTCGCGATATCCAGCCACCGGAGGCGCTACCAATAACGCGTTCGTCGCCGAGTGCAGCTCAAAATGCTTCTCCGGATGCGCCAGCGCATAGTGCGTAACCAGCGACGCAATATGCGACAGCTCCGTGTTTTCCGCTTTCAGAAACTTGCGCCGCGCGGGAGTATTGAAAAACAGATCGCGCACCGCAATCGAAGTCCCCGCAGGCAACCCAGCCTCTTCCACTCGCAAGATATTGCCGCCGTTGATCTCCACCAGCGTGCCAGCAGCCTCGTCTGCCGAACGTGTTTCCAAATGTACTCGCGCCACGGATGCAATTGACGGCAGAGCCTCGCCACGGAACCCCAACGTGGCAATCGTATTCAGGTCCAAGTCGGTGCGAATCTTCGATGTAGCATGCCGCTCAAAGCACAGCATGGCGTCATCGCGCACCATACCGCAGCCGTTATCGGTCACCTGGATCAGCCGCTTGCCGCCCGCCTCCACGTCGATCCGTATGCGCGTCGACCCCGCGTCAAGCGCATTCTCCAGCAGCTCCTTGACCACCGAGGCAGGCCTCTCCACCACCTCGCCCGACGCGATTTTGTTGGCCACCTGCTCGGAAAGAACGTGAATGCGCCCCATAAGTTTTCTTCTGGTTTTGTCGAATGAATTTTGCTTGGAGAAGGCCCGAATCAAGTCTCGCAGAGGTGAAGCCTTATGGCAAAGGAGTTCTGCATTAAATGATAAAAGTCTCTATCTGTCTGCAAATAAGCCGTTTAGCAGATGACCTGAGAATGTGCCGCGTTTGAGCCGCAAACGATTGCCAAAATGGCCGCCTCCAGCCAAACTGCCCACAGAAAGACCGCCTCAAGTAAGAAAAGGAGGAGCCCGATGTCCAGTTCGACCATCAAGTTCAACCAACCCGTTCGCCCAGCCCAGGCAGGCTTCAAGTCCGCCACCCGCATCCACGGCAGCCTAACCGCAGCCTCCGAAAAACGAGCTCTAATCTGGATGGCCCACCGCACCCCGGCCTGGATCAATTCCGATCACCTGACTGCCCTAGGCTTCATCGCCCAGCTCGGCGCGGGAGCGAGTTACGCCTTGGCGAGCTGGAATCGTTGGGCTCTTTTAGGAGTCATTTTCTGCCTCGCCCTCAACTGGCTCGGCGACAGCCTCGACGGCACGTTAGCTCGCGTACGCAATCAGCAACGCCCGCGATATGGGTTTTACGTTGATCACATGGTCGACAGCTTCGGCTCACTGTTTCTTATGGGAGGCCTCGCGCTCTCCGGCTACATGCACCCAGCCGTCGCCATCGGATTGTTGATCGCATTCTTGCTGCTGTCGATTCAGTCCTATCTCGCGACCTACACCATGGGCGAGTTTCATTTGTCATTCTGGCGCTTCGGCCCGACCGAACTGCGAATTCTGTTAGCGATTGGCAACCTGGCCCTTCTACGCAGTCCCTTGGTGCATTTCTTTGGGAATGGTCCCTACCGCTTGTTCGATATCGGAGGAACAATCGGCTTGATCGGAATGTCGATCATGCTGTTGTGGGTGACAAAAAAAAATACGCAGCGGCTGTATCGGGAAGAGCTGATCGCATGAGCGTCGCATCTGCAACTGTGATTTCGCAAACGCCTCAACCTGCTCGAACCAAGCAACTCGGCTGGCGCTGGCTGAAATTCAATCTCGTGGGAGGGATTGGCATCGCTGTACAGTTAGCAACTCTGTGGGTTCTACTGCACGGATTCCACTGCAGCTACCTGTGGGCTACAGCGCTGGCAGTCGAGACAGCGGTGCTGCACAACTTCTTCTGGCACCACCACTTCACCTGGGCGGATCGCGTGAGCGGCCATTGGCGAGACATCGCAAGGAGGCTGCTGCATTTCAATTTGACGAACGGTGCAGTATCGATTGTGGGAAACGTAATTCTAATGCGCATGCTGGCGGGTGCGTTTCATTTGCCTGTCTTGTCCGCCAACATGCTAAGCATAGCCAGTTGTTCCATACTTAACTTCTTCTTGAGCGAAACCTATGTGTTTCGCCGTTGATCGTGTAGGGCGAGCATTCCGGCTCGCCAGATCTTAGCCGTCCTTGGAAGATCCCGTTGGCTTCAACCTCTCGCGGATAAGAATGTCCGCGCCAGAACAGCCTAGGCCTTCGCCGGCTTCACTGCAATCCCCAACTCCTTCAGCTGCGCCTCGCTCACGGGAGTAGGCGCATCCACCATCAAATCCACCGCTCGTGCTGTTTTCGGAAATGGAATGACTTCGCGAAGGCTATCCGCCCCTGCCAGAATCATCACAATGCGGTCGAGGCCCAGCGCAATCCCGCCATGCGGAGGCGTGCCGTACTCCAGCGCTTCCAGGAAGAATCCGAAGCGGCTGCTGGCTTCTTCCGGCGTCATACCAAGAGCGCTGAAAATCTGGCTCTGAATGTCCTGGCGATGAATACGAATCGATCCCGAGCCCAACTCCGTGCCATTCAGTACCACGTCGTAGGCGAGCGCACGCACCGATGCCAGCGGCGAGTTCGGATCTTTCACGTTCTTCATGACGGTCACACTGTCGCCGCCGAGCTTATCCATGTCGTCTTCGTGCAGCGACGTGAACGGATGATGCGCCGCGTTCCAGCGCTGGTCGCCTTCGTCCCACTCAAACATGGGAAAGTTCGCCACCCATAAGAATTTGTAATCAACGGACGGATCGCCGGTTTTTTCAAAAGCCTTGTGACGATAAGCAAACTTCTGCGCCAGCGCCAGCCACAGCAAGCCCGCTGCGGAGTAAATTGCGCCGTCTTGCGGCAGAACTTTCCCTGATGCGGTTGGCGTGCTCGCCGGTTCTCCTGGCTTCGCAATGCCCGCGACCAGAACAATCAAGTCGCCGGCAACGGCGCCAACCTTCGCGCGCACTTTCGCAAGATCTTCCGGAAAAGATTTTTCCAGCCTTCCGAAATCCTCAAACACTTTCGCGTTGCCCTTGCCGTTGAAGAGCGGCTTGATGTCGTCGCGTTCTTTGCGCGAGAGATCACCGACCTTCGGAATCCGAATCGCCAGCACCGGCCGGTTCGGACTCATCGCAAGCTGCTCGACATTCGCGGCTGCAAAACAATCGCTGACGTCGGTCAGCGCGGGCAGACGCATATCCGGCTTGTCGATACCGTACTGACGAATGGCATCGTCGTAGTCCATGCGCGGGAAAGGCGTCTTAATAGTGTGCCCCGCTGCCTTGAAAGAGGCTGTGAGAAAGCCTTCCACCACTTCCCAAACGCGATCCGCTTGCGGGTAAGACATTTCCAAATCGATCTGAGTAAATTCCGGTTGCCGGTCAGCGCGAAGATCTTCGTCGCGGAAACAGCGCACAATCTGGAAATATCTATCGAAGCCCGAAATCATCAAAATCTGTTTGAAAATCTGCGGTGATTGCGGCAAGGCGTAGAACGTCCCGGGCTGCACGCGGCTGGGAACAAGGTAATCGCGCGCCCCCTCCGGCGTGGATCGCGTCATAAACGGCGTTTCAATTTCGTAAAAACCAAGCCCGGATAAGTAATTGCGGATTGCCAAAGCGACTTCATGACGCAGCTTGATGTTGGCCTGCATCACGTCACGGCGCAGATCGATGTAGCGATATTTCAGCCGTGCCTCTTCGTTCGCCAGGGCAGTGTCGCTGGGCAGAAATGGCGGCAGCTTCGATGTGTTCAACACGCGCAGCTCTTCAACCACCAGTTCCACTTCACCCGTGGGAATATTCTTGTTGATCGTGTCGGCGTCGCGCAGCTTGATGGTGCCAATGGCCGCGATGACGAACTCGTTCCGCAGCGTGCCAGCTTTTTCATGCGCGGCAGCGTTGGTCTCTTTGTTGAAGACGACCTGGAAAATTCCCGAACGATCGCGGAGGTCAATAAACAGCAGGTTGCCAAAATCGCGCCGACGGTTCACCCACCCCATCAACACAGCTTTTTCGCCAGCATCGGCGGCACGCAGTTCGCCGCACATATGAGTTCGCCTAAGATCGCCGAGAAAATCGAGCACAGTATCCTTCTTCTTAGTTATGTTTTGAGCGCCTTGGAAAAGGTCGCAACAGAGTCTTGGAAAACTATGATTTTAGCAGGTGGCCAGCGCAAACGATGAAGGCAGGGCGAACCCACGCAGGGCAATTTGAAACTCTTAGAATTTCCCTGAGAAAAAGCGCATAATCGTGGGCGTGATCAAGTATCTGCTCAAAGACACATGGGACGCGATCAGCTCCGGGCGACGGTTCGGTCCCGTCGGCGATCTTCGCCAGTTTGTGTTTCCGATCCTGGTTTTTGCAGTCGCCGCGACAGTAATCGCCTGGAAAGTTATGATCCCGTTTTGGATCTTTACTGCCCTCGTGATCGGCTACCTGCGCTACTCTCGCGGCAAAGATTCACTTTAGATCGAGACTTTAGCTTCCCACCTGCAACGCCGCCGATTGGTGAAACTTCTGCTTCCAGTCGCTGCCATCCTTCACCCAGATCGTCGTCACATGCTGGTAGCGCGGCACGTGAACCTCATCGTCATCAACTGAGACGCGCACGATTGCGTTATAGGAAAGCATGACGACTCCGTCGTTCAGTGTCAGCGATTGTGGCTCGTAGATGGCGTAGGCCTTCAGCACCTCGCCCAACTCGCCAAGAGCTTCGCCCTTGGACAAGCTATGGCCGTCATAGTTGACGAAAATAAAATCGTTCGTCAGCAGACGCCAAACGGAGGCGCGATCCTTGTTCATCTCGGCAGTGACGAGCGCCGTCTCTTTTTCCAGCAACGCAGCCGTAAGCTGATCCGAGGGAGCAGTTCCGATGTATGTAGGGGACTGAGCGTGCATCGGCAGCGAAAATGCGATAGCGAGAACGGCAACCAAGAAGCCTATACGTTGCATGGAACCTCCGTAGAAATAGCCAACTCAATATATAGCAGATCGTGTGGCCGCAGACTATGTGGCGCGCACACTCTTGTCCGCGAGGCCTTGTTCTCTACCGCTTCCTGATTCTCTCAGCCAATTCAGCGCGTGCTACAGAAATCTGCTCTCCACTCTCAATATTCTTCAGTGTAAACGCCCCCGACTGCGCCTCATTTTCCCCTGCAATCAGCACATAGCGGATGCTCGCTTTGCTGGCCGTTTCAAATGCCTTCTTTAATCGGAACGATTCGTCGCCGAGTTCCACGATAACGTCGTGCCGTCGCAATTCTCGCGCCAGGCGCGCAGCCTCGCGATTCATGCCCACGCCGAGTGGAGCAATATAAACATCGGGCTTGCGCAGAACCGATTCTGCACTCTGCGTGAGCGACATGACTAGGCGATCTTCGCCAATGGCAAATCCAATTCCAGGAGCGGGAGGCCCGCCGAGAGCCTCGGAAAGCCCGTCGTAGCGGCCTCCTCCAAGGATTGCATTTTGTGCCCCCAGCGCTCCGTGCGTGAACTCAAACGCCGTGCGCGTGTAGTAATCGAGGCCGCGAACCAGGCGGTCGTTCACTGTGAAGGGAATTTCGACAGCAGTCAGAATTTCCTGCACATCGACGAAATTCTTGCGGCAGGCGTCGTCCAGAAATTCGCTAAGGCGCGGCAGCTTTTCAATAATCGGCTGGTCCGCCGGAACTTTGCAGTCGAAAACGCGCAGCGGATTGGTAACCGCGCGGCGCTGGCAGTCGGCACACATGGTCGCGGTCACCGGCTCCAAAGCCTTGCGCAGAGCCTCGTTGAAGGCCGGGCGGCAATCCTTGCATCCAACAGAATTCAATTCCAAAGTCCATCCCGTGATGCCGAGACGGTCGAGCAGGGTCGCCAGCATCTCGAGCACTTCCGCATCGCGAGCAGGGGATTCGCTGCCGCTCGGCGCGGGGCCAATTACCTCGGCGCCGATTTGATAGAACTGCCGATAGCGTCCTTTCTGCGGTCGCTCCCTGCGAAACTGCGGGCCTATATAGAAGAGCTTGTTCAGTCCTCGATCCCAAAGTTTGTTCTCGATGTAGGCTCGCACGACACCCGCTGTGTTCTCGGGACGCAACGTCAGCATCTGGCTTTTATCGGACTCTGCGCGGCCCTTATCCTCCCACGTGTACATCTCTTTCGACACAATGTCGGTCTCTTCGCCCACGCCGCGGGCAAAAAGTTCAGTCGATTCAAAAATCGGCGTTCGGATTTCGTGGAAGTTGTAAATACGGAACACATCGCGCACGGCAGCCTCGACGAAGTTCCACAACGCCGTATCCGGCGGCAGAAGATCGCGAGTTCCTCGGGGGGCTTTGATCATTAAGCAGCTATTAGCTCCTAGCCATTAGCTCTTAGCGTAAGGCTGGCTATCGGCTTTCGGTTTGAAATTACCAAATCAGATATCACCAAATCTCAAATCGTCTTTACTCGCCGATTTCGCGCAGATACGTCTCTTTATATTCTAGATAGTTCTTGGCGTACTGAAGGATCATCTCCTGGTCTTCATCCGTCAGCTTGCGCCGGAATTTCCCCGGCGATCCCATCCAGAGCGAACCCGGCTCAACGACCGTGCCTTCTGGAATCAGCGTACCTGCCGCCAAAATTGATCCTGCACCAATGCGCGCGCCGTTCAGAACAATCACTCCCATCCCAATCAGGCAGCGGTCTTCAATCAGGCAACCGTGCAACGTCGCCGAGTGTCCCACAGTGACCCAATCGCCCAGGTAAACGCCGTACTGCTGCTTCATGCCATGGAGAACGCAGTTGTCCTGAATGTTGGAATTCGCGCCAACGCGAATCTCATGCACGTCGCCACGGAGAACTGCGTTCATCCACACACTTGTGTTGGCGCCGAGCCGAACGTCGCCAATCAGTTGCGCCGTTTCATCCACGTAACAGCCCTCGGCGACTTCCGGCGTGATGTTCTTGTAAGAACGAATCATAGGCAAGTTTTCGAGTTGCGCGCTTCTGGTTTCGATTCGTGCAATAAATGGTTCGGGAAGGGCATTGCTTCAGCCGTGCCATCTATGCCAATACAGACTTCGGCTTTAGCCCCTGAGGGTGTATTGCCCTGTTGGCTAGTTTAACTTGAGCCGCTTGAGGGCGCACGCCCAGCGGCCTTCGCTAACGCCTGCATGTACTTTTCCGGCAGCGCGCGAGGTTTCAGGTCCGAGCCGGTAATGACATGTGTCGTCTCGCCTTCGGCCAGAAGCAGGTTGTCGGAAGTCCGCACGAGCTCGTAAGCAAACACAATAATTCTCTCGCGAAAATTGCGAATATGGGTGCGCACAATCAATTCGTCGTCGTACAGCGCGGGTGCTTTGTACCGGCAGCGCGCCTCCACCAACGGAATAAAAAGCTGGTCGTCTTTCTCCATTTGCTTGTACGAAACGCCCAGTTGCCGCAGTAGATTGACCCGCCCGACCTCAAACCAGATGAAATAATTCGAGTGATACACCACGCCCATCTGGTCGGTCTCAGCGTAGCGAACTCGGATGGAACTTTCCGAAACCACAGGTATTGAATGAGAAGTCATGGATGAGAAAGTATAGAGCTTTTAAAATAGCGGCGCGGTTACTCGCCCGTCCATTTCGGCTTGCGCTTTTCCAGGAAGGAAGTTACACCCTCGCGAAAGTCAGCCGTAGTGCGGGCTTTGGCGTTCTGTTCAACGGACTCGGCAAACTGGCGGTTTAGATCTTGTCCGATGAATCCGTTAATTAATTTCTTGGTTGCACACATGGATGCAGGGCTGTTCTCCAGCAGCGACATTGCAAGCGCGTGAGCACGCGGCATCAGCTGTTCGGCTGCGACGACTTCATTCACCAATCCCAGGCGATGTGCCTCGGCAGCATCAAACAATCTGCCAGAAATCAACAAATCGCGTGCGATTTTGTGCCCAACTTGCCATACCAAAATCGACGACACCACAGCTGGAATAAATCCAATGCGGACTTCGGTATATCCGAATCTCGCTTCTGGAACGGATAAAGTAAAATCGCACATGGTTGCAATCCCTGTTCCTCCAGCAATCGCAGCGCCGTTTACGGCAGCGATGGTGGGCTTGGGAAAATCGTAAAGCCTCCGAAAGACGTGTGCGATGCGTTCCGAATCTGCTATGTTTTCGGCAGGTGTTTTTCCCAGCAACGATTTCAACTCTTCCAGGTCGAGTCCAGCGCAAAATGCCTTACCGGCTCCCGTGATGATGAGTACCTGCGAAGGGGACCGTTCCACTTCGTCCAACGCCGCAAGAAATTCCTCCAGCAGTTCGAAGCTGATTGCGTTGCGTTTCTCTGGACGGTTTAACGTCAACGTTGCGATCTGTCCATCGTGTTCGAGTTGGATTGAGTTGTCGGGCATCTCTAGTGCTCAACCTCAGTATTGTTCACGCTGTATTTCCGGCCCATCTCGGCGCTCGCGCGTAACAAAGTATCGAGTGACTTTAGCGGAGGCGTCTCAATACCGCGCTGCGCGAGTCCTTCCAGTAACTTTTCAGTTGGCAGATTCCCCACCATCGAATCCTGCGCAAACGGACATCCGCCCAGCCCGCCAATCGCGCAATCAAAGCGGCGAATCCCCGCATCGTAAGCAGCAAGAATCTTGTCGATAGCTTGATCCGCTCGACTGTGCAGATGCACGCCGATGTCGAGATAGTCATACTTGGCCATCACCGCTCCAGCTAATTCGCTAACCTGCGGCGGCGTGGCCAGGCCGACCGTATCCGCCAGGGAAATCGTGTGAATGCCAGAAGTTTCAAGAATCCCCACAGCTTCGGTGACCTCGTCGATATTCCACGGATCGCCATACGGATTGCCAAACGCCATCGAAATATAGACCGCAACATCCACACCAGCGTCGAGAGCCTTCTCCTGTATCTTCTCCAACTCGTCCAGCGCAGCTTCGCCCGTCTGATGCTGATTCCGTTCCAGGAACGTCCCCGAAACCGAGTAAGGGAAGCCAAGCGTATGCACGGCTTCAGTCGCTATCGCTCGTTCCGCGCCTTTCTGGTTCACGACGATCCCAATAATTTCAACGTCATCCGGCGGATCAAGCTCTTGCAGCACTTCTTCCGAATCCGCCATCTGCGGCACGGCCTTCGGCGACACAAACGACACCGCATCAATATGCTTGAACCCCGCGCTAATCAAAGCTTGCAGGTAAGCCAGCTTCGTAGCTGGCGGAATTAACCCGGGTAAACCCTGCCAGGCATCGCGGGGACATTCGACGATCTTAATCACGTCTGCAGCACTCCCACCTTAAACTCAGCGACTTCCGGGTTCAAAGATGCCGCTTCTAACGCCAACGTAATCGCATTCCGCGTGTCGATGGGATCAATAATCCGATCAATCCACAGACGAGCAGCCCCATAGCGCGGGTCGGTCTGTTCGTCGTAGGTCTTCTTGGTAGCTTCTGTTAGCTCTGCGCGCTCTTCATCGCTAAGCTTCTTGCCACTGCGTTCCAGTTGCTTAACTTTAATTTCCACCAGCGTGCTTGCAGCTGAATCGCCACTCATTACCGCGTATTTCGCCGTCGGCCACGCAAACACAAATCGCGGGTCGAAAGCTTTCCCGCACATAGCGTAGTGTCCCGCCCCAAACGATCCGCCGACGATGACGGTAATCTTCGGCACTACAGAATTGGATACCGCATTCACCAGCTTCGCTCCAGCCTTGATGATCCCGCTCCACTCCGCATCGCGTCCCACCATAAAGCCGTTGACATCATGCAAAAATACGAGGGGAATCAAGTTCTGATTGCAGTCCATGATGAAGCGCGCAGCCTTCTCGGCGGACTCACTGTAGATCACGCCGCCGAACTCCATGCGCTTCTGCCCCAACTCGTCGGTTTGGTGTGAATGCAGTTTCTGATTCGCGACAACCCCCACAGCGAAGCCGCCGATACGCGCATAGCCGCAAATGATCGTCTTACCGTATTCGGCTTTGTATTCGTCAAACCGGCTGCCATCAATGATGCGCGCGAGAATTTCTTTCATGTCATACGGCCGAGCCGAATCGCTCCCGTAAATGCCGTAAATCTCCTCCGCCGGGTAAGCGGAAGGCTCCGGCTTTCGACGATCCCAAATCGACTGCCGACGATATCCCCACTTATCAACAATGGAACGCAGCCGCGTCAGGCAAGCTTCGTCGTTGGGCTCACGAAAATCCACGGTCCCGCTAATCGCCGAATGCATCGCCGCCCCGCCAAGCTCCTCGGCAGAAACTTTTTGTCCAATTGCGGCCTGCACCAGCGCCGGACCCGCCAAGAACAGTCCACTCCCGTCGGTCATCAATATGTGGTCGCACATCACCGGAAGATATCCACCTCCAGCCACGCACATCCCCATAATGGCCGCGATCTGCGGAATGCCTTGCGCCGACATAACCGCGTTGTTCCGAAAAACTCGCCCAAAATCGTCCGTATCCGGAAACACATCTTCCTGCAGCGGCAAAAACACGCCTGCGGAATCCACCAAATAAATCGTCGGAATACGATTCTCAAGCGCAATATTCTGCGCCCGAATCACTTTCTTCGCCGTCATCGGAAAAAACGCTCCGGCCTTCACCGTCGCGTCGTTGGCAATGATCATCACCAAGCGTGTGTGAATCCTTCCCAACCCCGTAATTACGCCCGCAGCAGGTGCCCCGCCCCATTCTTCATACATGCCGAACGCTGTAAACAGTCCCAACTCCAAAAATTCGCTGTCGACATCCAGCAGCAGGCGCAGCCGCTCGCGGACGGTCAACCGCCCCTTGGCGTGTTGCGATTCAATGGCCTTGGCGCCGCCGCCTTCTCGAAGCTTTTCCTCCTGATTGCGGATGGCCGCCACAATATCGGCCATGGCCCGCATGTTCTTCTCGTAGCGCGCGGAAGTCGCGTCAATATGAGACTCAAGAACCGTGGGAGAAGATTGCGGAGTGTCGGTGGATCGCGCCATTACCTATCCAATATCAGGATTCTTACGAATAGGTTACGGTATATCAGCGACGGGGCGGCTTGCAACGCGGACCAGTCTTCCTTCCTGATTCAACTCGATCCTGAGCCTCAAAAATGCACTATAGAGTTTATCGCAGAGACACTCCGCACACTTACAACTTCTGTTCCACCTCCGTATTCCACAGCCCGCCGCAATCGTCACGGAGATTTCAATAGACCGTAATACTGCGTCAACATTCGCGAGCTATCAATAGGACTCCAGCATTCCCTTGCCAATACAACACCTTGCCTCGGCAGGGGATGGCTGGGTGCGTTCCAGCAACTACAGCTCAGCCAGCAGGACATCTCCACCATGCTGTTCCTGCGCCAGCACATCCAGCATATCGTCTACGTCATCAAGGAAAACCGTACCTACGACCAGATCCTT
This sequence comes from Acidobacteriaceae bacterium, assembly GCA_025352065.1. Lineage (GTDB taxonomy): Bacteria > Acidobacteriota > Terriglobia > Terriglobales > Acidobacteriaceae > JANXUC01. The sequence goes on from JANXUC010000002.1 coordinate 106,561, forward strand.
GGCGATCTGCCAGTTGGCAACGGCGATCCCACGCTGACGCAGTTCCCCTCGTTCGTTACCCCGAATTTCCACGCTATGGCTACCAACTTCGTGGATTTCGACAACTTCTACGATCCCGGCAGCGCCAGCATGGAAGGCTGGCAGTGGTCGACCGCCGCTCGCGCCTCCGATCTCAACGAGAAGAGCCAGGTCGTCAACTACGGCAAGGGCGGTTCCAACTACGACTCCGAAGGTACTTCCCGCAAGGTGTTCTGATCGTGGAGTCTTCGCAGCACCGCCTTCATCGTTGGCCCGTACGTGAAGCATGGAGCCGTTTCCTCTTCGCACTATGCGACGACGAACATGCTGCGCACCATCGGAGAAATTCTCGCTACGGATCGTCTCGGCGTGCACGATGCCGGATTGCCTCCGATGACCGAAGCCTTCGACACCACGCAATCGAGCTGGACCTTCAGCGCCTTCCCGGCCTTGGTCCTGTTCAATACCAGCCTGCCCTTGCTGAACAAGAACGCAGTGAAAGCCCACAACATGATCCCGCAGACGACGCACGATGCCGCCTACTGGGAAGCGAAAACCAAGGGCTTTGACTTCAGCCAGGAAGACCGCGTCGATCCGGACAAGTTCAACCGAGTAATCTGGGAAGGTCTGATGGGCGGAAAGCCGTATCCAACCCCGCATAAGGAGTCGAAAGAAGCAGGTGCGGCTGGAGCAGGCAAGTAGTTTGACTGGACTGTAAATTTACGACGGCAAACTCGAGGGCGCGCGCAAGCGCGTCCTCGAGTTTACTCGTGTGGAGCGGACACTCTTGTACGCTGCCGTTGTTTTTGTTGTCGCCGTCGCCTTGAAACTACTGTCGAAGTTGCTCTTGGTCTTCGCCGACATAATCAACACAAGGGGTGCCCCATCCTTCTTTCGCGTTCTTTGCGAAAGAGGGTGGGAGGCAAGAATCCCGACCCATGAGCACCGGGATCGATTTCTCTTCACCACTGTTCCGAGTCCTTCTCCGTGTCTCAGTGTCTCCGTGGTGAACCGACGTTCTGAATACGCCGAATAGCCTCGCCCACCGGATCTTCCGCGACGACATCCACCAACCCAATCCGCAACGCTTCCGCCGCCGTAACCTTCTCCGCCGCAACAAACAATTCCAACGCCTTCGCCTTCCCTACCAACCGCGACAACCGCTGCGTGCCACCCCATCCAGTCATCAACCCCAGAGCCGCCCCGCGATGTCCAAACACCGCGTCGGGAGCCGCAATCCGACAAGAGCAAGCAAGAGCCAGATCCAGCCCACCCCCCATGCAGTGGCCCTCAATCGCCGCATAAACAGGGGCAGGGAAGCGCGCAATGGCATTCATCAGAGCTTGTCCCATGCCTGCAAACTCGTAAGCCTCCGCGCCGCCAAGCGCACCGATCTCCCGAAGATCCGCCCCGACAGAAAAGAACTTCTCGTTGCCCGCCACAATAACAGGCCGAGCCCCGCCTGCGAGCTCCACCAGAATCCCCGTCAACGCCAGTACGCACTCCCGCGAAAGACGATTCGTCCCGTCTTCGGAAATAAGACGCAGCAGCGCAAATCCATCCCCGCGCTCAAGTTTGAAGTAAGAATTCAAGCAAGAAGAATAAAACAGATCGTGTAGGCCGAGCATTCCTGCTCGACGCTCTTAGCCGGAATTTATGACAAAACTTGTTTACACATAAAACTTGTCATTCTGAGAGCAGCGAAGCATCCCTTTCGCTGGAAACGCTCTAACTGGATGGAAAACCCGGGTGCCTCGTCGTTCTTTCGCGCACTTTGCGAAAGAGGGCGGGAGGAAACAATCTCAATCAATAGGCCTTCAGACGATAGGGCTGAAACATCAAAAAAGCCCTACGCTTTCTCCAGCCACTCCGCCACGCTCTGCCCGTCCGGCGCAAGCAAAAACTTCCCCACCCTTACCGCTTCCCCAATGAGTTGATGCCGCTCCGACCGCATCACCCGCGAAATCCACTGCCGTCCCACCTCGTACTGCTCGGCAGTAAACCACTTCTGCGGCACCACCTCCACCAACCCAGCCTGCGGATACAGAACATACACCGCGCACGCCGCATCGCCCCGCGTCAGGGCTGGATAGGAACCCACAGTCACCAACTCATCCAGAGAATGAAAACATTCCGGAATCTCCAGCTTGTGCGTGCCTTCCGGAAAGCGCCGGCTCACTTCAAATTCATCCGCCGGAGCCGTGCTGGAATACACTCGATCATTCGACTGTTTAAACCAACCTACAATCTCTTCAATCGCAAACGCCGCCAGTTGGTCCGGATCGAAGCACATCACCCGAATCCCGCCCGGCTCCGGACACCAGATTCCCAGCAAATTCGGAGCAATCACAAATGGAACACAGAAAGTATTCAACGCCAGCCGAGGCCGGTTCGGTTCCTGTTCCAAAGACAGGGTCACAAGAAAGGCCAGCTCCCCAGTAGTTCCGTGGTAGGTCCAAACAAAGCGCTGCCTGGATTGGCCTACAACAGTAGGGAAGGTTTCCCAGTACCAGGGCGAGGGCCCAGTAGCTTTTTCAATTGCAGCGAGGAGCCGTGTTTTTTCCGAAGGTCGTTCTTCAGGCATCAGCCGGCCGCAGGCAAGCTACGCGGCTTCACGTTCGCGCGGATGTACTGCACAATGTTGTCCATCGTAGTGCCCGGCTGGAAAATCGCTCCCACGCCAATCGCCTTCAACGCAGGAATATCCTGATCGGGAATAATGCCGCCCACCACCACAATCACGTCATCCATCTTGTGCTGCTTCATCAAATCCATCACGCGCGGAACGATCACGTTGTGCGCCCCAGACAAAATCGACAATCCAATGACGTCCACATCCTCCTGCAAAGATGCGGTCACAATCATCTCCGGCGTTTGCCTCAGGCCGGTATAAATCACTTCCATGCCAGCATCGCGCAGCGCCCGGGCAATCACTTTCGCCCCGCGATCATGCCCATCCAGCCCAGGCTTCGCAACCAGCACACGTACTTTGCGCTCAGCATCCATCGCTTCTATTTAAGCATATCGAAGTAGATCGTGTAGGGCGAGCGTTCCCGCTCGCCCGGCCTTACCAATACCATCAACTTTTGTCATTCCGAGCGCAGCGAGGAATCTGCTCCCGTCTTTGGGTGGCGCAACGCTTCAGCGCTGCGATAAGTTGTCTGGATTCCGTGTCGGCTTTATAGCCGCAGGGGGACGTTGCCCGCCTATTTCTTCTCCTTCGTGTCCACGCTCTTCCACAAATACCAGCAGGCAATCGTCCGGTAAGGCGACCAGGCCTTCGCAATCTTTTCCATCTCCTTCGGCTTCGGCAATTTCCGTTTCCGATAGTGTTTCTGCATCGCCATCTGAATCCCCAAATCACCCGTCGGCAAAATGTCAGGCCGCTTCAACGTAAACATCAAAAACATCTGGGAGCTCCAGACTCCAACGCCCTTTACCCGGGTCAGGTGTTCGATTACTTCTTCATTCGACAGGTTCGGTAGCTGCTCGAAGTTCACGTCGCCGCTCAGAGTCAGCTCCGCCAGCGACCGCAGATACGACAGCTTCTGTTTCGAGAGTCCGGCCGAGCGCAGCTGCTCGTCGCTTAGCTTCAACACGCCCTGCGGCGTTAAAGGAAGCCCCGCCAGATCGGTAAATCGTTTAAAAATTGTTGCCGCAGCCCTCCCATTCAGCTGTTGATAAACAATCGTCTCCGCCAAGCTCGCAAACGAGGGCTCTCCATAATCGATCCGGCAAGGGCCATGCTTTTCAATAATCGCCCGCATCGTCGGGTCAGTTTTTTTTAAGTGGTTTACAGCTTTCCGCATAGCCTAGAATTTAATCACAACAGCGCGCTGCGTCACACGGAGAAAACCGAAGTCAAAGCTTCGAAATCAAAAATTGAGGTAGAGCCATGCGAAAACACGTGACGAAAGAAATGCTTTGCGCTATCGGCTCACCCAAAAACGTGATGCAGATTGTTCCACCCATCCATGTCGTCCGCCCAGCCTAGTTCGCTGTCGACTACCCGAGCCCCTCGCTCGATCAAAGAAGGCGAGCAAAGAAAAAGGCACGGCTTTTGGCCGCGCCTGCTTCTTGGATCAAAAATTACTCAAATTCACTCCATATATCTAGGATAGCAGATTGGAAGGGTAAGTCCGCCATTATTTTGCGAACTATTTCCTGTTTTGAATCAAAGACTTGCGGCGAAAACGCCGTCTTAGGGGCTTGACAAATCGGGAATCTCTCTTCAAATGGAAGTCCCCGAATCCTCTCCCGTGTAGGGTGAGCATTCCTGCTCGCCGCTCTTATATCGACCAGGTGGCCCATTCAAGCCTTCTTTTTGGCTTGAGTGGGGCGGTTCGGCTGCTAGAACAGAGTATTCCCCCCCCGGTTGTTCGCGTTTCTGCGCCGCTCACTGCGACTTGATCTCTGTGGTTTCTCACAGCCGGCTGACGCCAAAGCAGCAGATCCCTACACTCCGGAGCCTATCGCGTTCACGCTAATCTGCTCTGATTGCGGTGCCAGAATTCAGGAGATCAACATCCTCACTCAAGCCAGAAAGAAGGCTTGAATGGGCCACCCGAGTCTTGGCTTCCTGCGCGACGATCAGGGATTCCCGATGGACTTTCCCTCCCAACCCTGCTACTTTGCAAACTCGAACGGTCACCGTTCCACTCGGTTCCAAAAAGGGAGAATCTTATGAAACGTTTTACAGCGATGTTCGCATCGGCGTTCTTGTTTGTGGCGCTGGCTGGCAGTGTTTTCGCGATGCCGCAAGATGCCAAGGATGACATGAAGGATGCGGGTCACGAAACCAAGGAAGCAGCCAAAGACGTAGGTCATGCCACCAAGAAAACGGCCAAGAAGACCGGTCACGCTATTAAGAAGGGGACCAAGAAAGCAGCTCACAAGACCAAGAAGGCTGCCGACAAAGTTGAAGACAAGATGGACCCAAAATAGGTTTGTTTCCTCTCCGGGCGCAGTAAGAGAAGATTCCTCGCCGCGCTCGGAATGACAAACTGGGTCCGGGCTGCGGGAAGGGCATGACTTCAGTCGTGCCCTTCCCGTTCAAAAATAAGCGGGCTTGAGCCCCTGAAGGTCACCTGTTATTTCGCACTCTCCCGCAACAGTGGTTCCAGCGCTCGCTGGCGATGTGCGAACGTTCCCTGCAACTGCCTCCGAATAAAAAGTGCCTCGGCGATTTTGCCGAACGGCCCAAAGCCCGCCTCGAATTCCACAATATCGCGCAAAGTCGTTCCTGCTTTCCCCTCTTGCGTGCGCGCTTCGAACTCGTGTCTGTGATTCCATTTCGCAAACGGGCCTTTAATCTGTTTATCTGCGAAGAATTCATTGCGGGAGAACGCGGTGATTCGAGCCACCCACTTGGCTCGGATAGGCAGGAAGGGAACCGGGCACAGGGAGATTTCAACTTCGGTGTCGACGCCCGCCCCGATCCCTCCATCGGCTGGCGATGAGAGGCGGACCTGGTCGATACGGGCTTGCTGACTGGGCGGCAGGATGCGCGGCAGATTGGCCGGGTCGCTGAAGAACGCGAAAACCTGCTCAATAGGATAGGGAACCCACTGCTCGGCTTGAAAACTTGCCATCGCTTTTGATCCTACGCCTGTGTAGGGCGAGCATTCCTGCTCGCCCGCTCTTAGCCAAACAAAGCAAAGTCACTCCGAGGTTGGGATTCGACGAGCAGGAATGCGCGCCCTAAATGATTTCGCCCTGTTTTCCTCAAGAAACGCACAGGCCTGGCACGGCCGGGCCCTGTCGCATTTCGAGACCAGAACACGACGAATCACTTCAGTAAGCCCAATATCTTGTGGTTGATGACCACGGTAACCGCAATGACTCGTGGTTCTCCCAGTAGCTCAGAATGCGACGCCAATACGGGAATAGGACCCGAAACTTTGTTATTGACAGCAAAGGAATTAGCCGTAAGATTGTGGTTGAAAGTGGTAAAAAGTGGACCGCAGTCAGGGCCCAGTGGTTGGGAGTGGTTTTACCGAGGAGCGTCGGGTGCACGTTACTGAAAACTGCCCACAAAACGCCTCAAGCCAGATCCAGATCACGACTTTTGACCTTGCTTCCAGAGTAAGCACCAGGAATTCAAACCATGTTTCGCGGCAATCACCCAACTCGAGTCGACGAAAAGGGCCGATTGAAGGTTCCGGCCGAGTTCAAGCGGGTGATCGACGAGAAATACGGAGCTCAATTTTATATCACCAGCCTCGATGGGAAGGTTGCTCAAGTGTATCCCTTCGAGGAATGGGAGCGGATCGAACAGAAGCTCGCGTCGCTCTCCACCTTCAACCCAACCAAGAAGAAGTTTCTGACGCGGGCGAATTATTACGGCCAAGCGGTAGAGATGGATGGGCAGGGCCGTTTATTGATTCCCCAGTTGTTGCGGCAAACCGCGGACATCAAGGGTGAGGTTGCCGTGTTGGGCAACCTGACGTACCTGGAAGTCCGTAACCTCGAAGCTCTCCAGACGGAGATGGACGAGTCGCAATTCACGGCTGAGGATGAGAAAACACTCGACGAGCTGGGTATCTAGTGGATGGGGATTTTGGAGCAGTAGACAACGCCCCTCAGGGGGCTGGGCATGGCAGGGTTCATGTCCCGGTTCTTTTACAAGAAGCGATCAATTTCTTAGCCGTTCAGCGCGGCGGGACTTACATCGACGCCACGGTGGGTTTGGCGGGGCACAGTTGCGCAATCGCAAAGCTCCTCGGCGCGCCGGGACGTTTGATTGGGGTCGATAAAGATCCAGCAGCGCTGGAAAGGGCTCGCGTGAATCTGCAGCCGCCGCCAGGACGTGAAGGCGACTGGCCGCAGATTGAGCTGGTGCATGCGTCGTTTGCAGAACTACTTGCCGAACTAGGTGAGCGGTTCGAGGCAGGATCCGTGAATGGAATCCTGGCCGACATCGGCATGAGCAGCTTGCAGTTGAACGACCCTGCGCGGGGATTCAGTTTTCAGGCGGAAGGCCCGTTGGATATGCGGATGAACACGCAGTCCGGGCAGACCGCCGAACAAGTGGTAAATACCATCGACGAAAAAGATCTCGCCGATGTGATTTACGAATTCGGTGAGGAAAGGAGGTCGCGGAGAATCGCCAGAGCCATTGTCCGAGCGCGGCCGATTCGAAACACAGCGCATCTTGCTGAGGTTGTTTCGGTCGCGGCTCGGTCAATGAAATCGCACGGCATTCATCCAGCGACGCGTACTTTCCAGGCAATCCGAATCTTCGTAAACCGTGAGTTGGACGACCTGCGGGAGCTGCTGCAAGCGGCTCCCAGGCTGCTAAAGCCGGGGGGCAGGGTGGTAGTGATTAGTTTTCATTCGTTGGAAGATCGCATCGTGAAAGATGCCTTCCGCGAAGGGGCGCAGGCCGGGACGTACACGGTGCTGACGAAAAAGCCGGTGACGGCTTCGGAAGAAGAGATTGGTCGTAACCCGCGGTCGCGCAGCGCCAAGATGCGAGCGGCGGAAAAAAGTTTAGGTGGAAAAAGTTTAGGTCTGGAAAAACAGCCAGTCCGCCCGGCAGGTCGGAAACGACTTCCCGGGTTTTAGGGTGTAAGCAGTTGAATAAAAAATGAAACTGGGGAGGTTTCAAATGTTTTCAGGCAGCTTGATCGAAAATCTAATTGCAACTGTGGAACGCGTGGAGCAGAACTCGAAGCTGGTTCCGATGCGTTTCCCGGAAGGTCGCTGGAATGCTCCGGCTGCGAACCTAACCGCCAATCAGAACGTGGAAAACTGGGCAGGAGTAGCGTAATGCAAACGGCAGCTTCAACATCGCAGCGCAATCGCACCTGGACGGGCACCCCGGAAGTTTACTTCCACAAGGTGATCGACAACTCGCGTCTGGTCAAGGTCGAAGATCCCACGCGCGTCCGAGAAATGCGAATGTTGATGGTGTCGCTGTGCTGCCTGTTCCTGTTTGTGATGACGTATGCCGTGCAACACTTTAAGTCGATTGAATACGGCTACCACATCGCTTCCGTGAAGAATCAGCGCGACGCTCTGTATGAGATGAAGCGCGCGCTGCAATTAGAAGAAGCGTCGTTGCGAGACCCCCAGCGCATCGATACTTTGGCCCGGCACATGGGCTTCCAGTCGCCGCAAGCGGGACAAGTGATGCATCTGGATGTACCGATGCAAGATTCTAGTGCTGCCGTGATGGCGAGCGTCTCCCCCGTCTCGGTCATCTCGGCGCGCTAGAGAGAATCCCCGCCCTGTCGCAAAGAACGCGACAAGGACGGGGCACCCGATGGTTTGAGTTGTCATTCCGAGCGTAGCGAGGAATCCCTCTACCTCGAAAGCACTTATGGCGAAAGGGATTCTTCGCTACGCTCAGAGGCTGTGACTTTATTCAAATTACGCGGTTTTTAGGCGCGTAAGTTGTTTGTTTTCAGCGTTAGTTTTTGGAACAAACAATAAAGTCACAGGCTCTCAGAATGACAATTTGTTTCTAGCTGCAAGTCTTCCGAGGTCGATAAAGATTGGCGTCCAAGACCGATAGCGGAGTAGCCAAGCCCCGGCTGTATTGGATGGGTGGCCTACTGCTGCTTTGGTTCTGCGCCATCTGCCTGCGGCTCGTTTACCTGCAAATTTTTGCTTACGGAGAATTTCAGGTCCGCGCGCATCACCAGCAACAGCGCGCTTTTGAGACTTCTCCCATTCGCGGCGTGATCTACGACCGGAACGGCCAGTCGCTCGCCATGACCACGCAGGTGGAGTCGTTTTACGCGGTTTCCAGCGACCTGCCCGATCCCGCCAACACAGCTAGTCTGCTTGGGCGCATCACCGGGACCGATCCGCGCGAACTTCTAGCCTGCCTGAAAACCAAGAATTTCTGCTGGGTCGCGCGTAAGACGGATCCGGAAATCGCAGACCGGATTCGGAGCATGAATCTACGGGGCGTGTATTCGCAAAAAGAGTCGAAGCGCTTTTATCCGAAAAAAGAACTTGCTGCGCAGGTGCTGGGATACGTCGGTATGGACGACGAGGGCCTGAGCGGGATTGAGCGTTCGTTTGAAAAGAAGTTGCGCGGCAAGCCCGGTCGCATGGCGCTTTCGGTCGATGCCCACCGAAAAACGTTTGCTCGCGTCGAGCAAGAGCCAGAGTCCGGCGAAAACATTGTTCTTACGATTGACGAGAAGATTCAGTACATCGCCGACCGGGAACTTGACCGCGCGATGCAGGAAACGCATTCCATAGCGGGAACGGTGATTGTACAGAACCCCCGCACGGGGGAAATTCTTGCGCTGGCCAATAGCCCGACTTTCAACCCAAATGCAACGCGCGCGATCAGTCCGGAAAAGCTCAAAAACCACGCTGTCAGCGATGTTTACGAGCCGGGATCGACGTTCAAAGTGATTACGCTCGCCGCAGGCCTGGAAGAAAAAGTAACGCACCCGGACGAATTGATCGACTGCCAGATGGGATCGATTGTTGTGGCAGGGATGCGGATTCACGACGCGCATCCGCACGGGATTCTGTCGGTTGCTGAAGTTTTGGCGCAATCCAGCCAGGTCGGCGCCATTAAGATTGCGCTAAGACTTGGCGAAGACCGTCTCTACAAATACATTCGTGCCTTTGGCATTGGCCAGCAGACGGGGATTGAGCTGCCCGGCGAAACGCGCGGGTTGAGCAAGCCTGTGAGCCGATGGTCAAAAGTCTCGATCGGCGCGATTTCCATGGGTCAGGAGATTGGAATTTCTCCGGTGCAGCTTACCGGAATTGTTTCCACCATGGCCAACGATGGAGTGTGGGTGGCGCCCCGCATAGTGGCCACGACGACCGAGCCGCGCCAGGCACCGCATACGTTTGTGTATCAACCTGCGGCAGAGCGACGCGTGATTTCTCCGCTGACGGCTGCGCAAATGCGTTTGATGCTGGAGGGCGTAGTGCTGCACGGAACTGGTAAGAGGGCAGCACTGGAGGGCTATACGTCCGGAGGCAAGACGGGTACGGCACAGCGTGTGGACCCAGCGACGCATGCCTATTCCAAGACGAAATACGTCGCGTCCTTCGCTGGATTTGCTCCGCTGAACAATCCGGCGATTACGGTTGCGGTAATTTTGGATTCGCCGGTCGGTCTGCATCAGGGCGGGCAGGTGTCTGCTCCAGTGTTTTCGCGAGTGGCACAGCAGGTTCTCGCGTACATGAATGTGCCCCGAGATATTGAAGTCCCCGCGTCGCGGCAATTGCTGATGGCGGCGAAAAAAGCAGCTAAACCGAACGACGAAGAACTCGCCGACGCGGCTCCGGATCATCTTGGCGCGCCGTTGGATCTAGCGGGGGCGGAAGGCGGCGACGCGGTGCCGAACACAGCGACACTTGCGCAGAATGCGAAGCCGTCTCCCGCATCGTCGATGATCTCGGAGATTGCGCAGCTGATTCCTGCAGCGATCCGCACTCGCGAAGCGCCGGTTGCGAATACTCCGGTGCGGACCTCTTCAAACTCTGCTCGCGTTACCCCGTCCGGCAATCAATCTGTCGTCCGTCAATCTGCGGCGGCGCTGTCGCCGCAGAGTTCCAGCAAACCAGCCAGCGGCACGGTTGTGTTCGATGTCGAACAGGGCGGAATTCCGGTGCCTTCATTTATCGGGAAGCAACTGCGCACGGCCGTCGAACTCGCGGAAGAGAGCAACCTCGAAATAGAAGCCGTGGGTAGCGGCGTGGCCTGGGACCAATCGCCTGCAGCCGGATCGCACGTAGCCGCTGGAACGCGGATTACTGTGCGCTTTGAACGCTAGGCCGCGCCATGTAGCAATCCCAGGTTCGGCGTGTCTTCCGTCCTATCTTCGCAGGTTCTCCTGTGTTTTAGGCGCGGGCGCACCAGCCTATAATCGATAAACAATGAATTTCCAGGACCTACTTGACGGAGCTGAAATCCTTGCCCAGAGCGGGGATGCGTCCGTTACGGAAGTGGAATACGATTCGCGTAAAGCGAAGCCGGGCACACTTTTTGTCGCCATGCGGGGAGAGACTTCCGATGGCAATCGCTACATTGATCAGGCCGTCGAAAAAGGCGCCGTTGCGGTTGTCACTGATTCTGTAAGTGAAACGCAGCGGTCGGGCGTTGCTTGGGCGCAAGTGCCGCACGGCCGCCGTGCGCTTGCCCGCATCAGCGCAAATTTCTACATGCAGCCTGCGAACCGAATTAGTACGACTGGAATTACTGGAACTAACGGCAAGAGCACCACGGCTTTCCTGCTCGAATCTATTCTGAGCGCGTCGGGCCGGAAGAGCCTGCTCGTCGGCACGATCGAATATCATGTGGCGGGCCAGATTCTTCCCGCGCCGCATACGACTCCGGAAGCGTTGGAGTTGAATCAGCTCTTAGCGCAAGCCTTGGAAGCGGGCGCAACGGAAGCGGTGATGGAAGTCTCGTCGCACGCGTTGGATCAGCAGCGTGTTTTCGGAATTCCTTTCGATGTTGCAGTTTTCACGAACTTAACGCGCGATCATCTTGATTACCACAAAGACATGGACCAGTACTTTGCGGCCAAGCGAGTGCTGTTTGAGGGTTGTGGCACGGAGGCTCCTCGCGTAGCTGTGCTCAACGCCGATGACCCGTACGGCGTGCAGTTGGCGGAGTTCAGCAAGTCTGCTGGATCGCAAGTTGTCACCTATGGCTTAGGTCGCGGTGATTTCCATGCTGAGAACGTTGACATTACTTTGCGTGGTACGCGATTCGACATCGCCAGTCCGGAGGGCAAGATTCCCATTTGGTCGCCGCTGATCGGCAAAGTGAATGTGTACAACATTCTGGCGGCTGCGGCTGCCGCATCGGAACGCGGGTGCTCGACAAACCACATCGCAGAGGGGATTGCCGCGCTGGCATTCGTCCCCGGCCGTTTTCAGCGGGTCGATTGCGGGCAGCCGTTCACTGTAGTCGTGGATTATGCGCACACCGATGATGCTTTGCGGAATTTGACGGCGCTCTCGCGGGAGTTTATGACGCAGGCTGGCGGGCGTGGCAAGGTCATCACGGTTTTCGGTTGTGGCGGAGATCGCGACCGCGCCAAACGTCCGCTGATGGGTGAGGCGGCGGGACGAGGCAGTGACCTCGTCGTGCTGACGTCGGACAATCCACGCAGCGAGGATCCCGTCACCATCATTAATGATGCGCTGGTTGGCGTGCAACGTTCGAACACAAAATACAAGATTGAGCCCGACCGCCAAGCTGCGATTGCGCTTGCGCTGAGCACGGCAATGGCGGGCGATATCGTGCTGCTGGCTGGTAAAGGGCACGAGAAGACGCAAGTTTCGCGGGCTGGTGTGCGCCCTTTCGATGATGTGGAAGCAGCGCGAAATCTTCTACGCGCTTCGGGATACGATTGCGATCCTGAAAAAACAAAGACGCTGGCGGAGAGAACTGCATGAAGCTTCCGCTGTCTCGCGTCGCTGAATTTATTTCCGCCCACGGTGAATTTGACCGCAGTTCGGTGGCGCAGGGATACTCCATCGATTCGCGCACGCTGCTGCCGGGAGAACTATTTCTTGCGGTCCTCGGCGAACGCCTCGACGGGCATGACTATGTGAAGCAAGCGCTGGAAAAAGGCGCTGTTGCTGCCGTTATTCAAAAGGATTATCTGGATCGGTATCCTTCGAAAACGGGTCTGATTGTTGTGGAAGATACGCTGGGAGCTTTGCAGAACTTAGCCGCGTGCGTTCGCCGCTACTGGGGAAAGACGGTGATTGGCGTCACCGGTTCAGCGGGCAAGACCACGACCAAGGAAGCGATTGCGCATCTGCTGAGTTCGCGCTCCCGCGTTCTGAAATCAGAAGGTAACTTTAACAATCATTTTGGCATGCCGTTGATGGTGCTCAAGCTTGAACCTGAGCATGAAATGGCGGTGATCGAAATGGGAATGTCGCACGCGGGGGAGATTGCGGCGCTGGCGAAGATTGCGCAGCCGAATACTGGCGTGGTCACCTGTGTTGCGCCGGTGCATCTGGAAAACTTTGGATCCATCGCAGGTATTGCACGTGCGAAGTATGAATTGATTGCATCTTTGAGTGCTACCGGGACTGCTGTGCTGAACGCCGACGACGAGTATGTTTCGCAATTTGGAAGGGACTTTCGCGGCCGGGTCCTCACGTTCGGGCTCAAACCTACAGCAGATGTTTATGCGCAAAACATCCGGACTCTGGGAGCGAAAGGGTCGATGTTTGATCTGGTGGCAAGCGGTTGTACGCAGGAAGTAGAGCTGCCGTTAGTGGGCACGCACAATGTCTACAATGCTCTGGCGGCGGTGGCGGTCGCGCTCGAAAACGGATTGCCGCCGTCTGAGATCGCCGCAGCGTTGCCTTCCTTGCAGGCGGCGTCGAAGCGTGGACAGGTCCTTGATGTTCGCGGCGTGACCGTGCTCAACGACTGCTACAATTCGAATCCGAAGGCGTTGAAGTTTATGGTGGACGCGCTAGTAAGCATGCCGGCAACGCGCCGTATTGTTGTGGCCGGAGAAATGCTGGAGCTTGGTCCGAAAGCGGAACAAATGCATCGTGAATGCGGACGGCATATGGCCGAGCGGCGTGTCGATCAATTGATTGGAGTGCGTGGGCTGGCCTCGGCGATGGTGGAAGAAGCGCGGAAGGCAGGAGTTTCTGCGGAGTTTGTCGCGACGCCAGAAGAGGCTGGAGCATGGCTGGCGCGGGAAGCGAAGCCGGGAGAGGCTGTTCTGCTCAAGGCTTCTCGCGGTGTGAAATTGGAACGCGCGTTAGAAACATGGGAAGCTGCGAAATCCTAAGTCCCGCTTCCGAGCTTTTGAACGACTGGCAACTGACTTCCGGCAAGTAATTTGGGAGGCGTATTGCTCTACTGGCTGCTCTACCAGAAGCTTTACCACATGTATCCGGCGCTGTCGCTGTTCCGAATCTTCCGGTACCTCACGTTCCGGACAGCGTTCGCGAGCCTGACTGCGCTTTTCACAGGGCTGGTCATCGGGCCCGTCATAATCAATCGATTGCGGGAATTTCAGATCGGCCAGTACATTCGCGAAGAAGGGCCGAAGGGACACCGGAAGAAGGCCGGAACGCCGACTATGGGCGGACTGCTGATTGCGATCGCGACGATCGTTCCGACACTGCTGTGGGCTGACCTGAGTAATCGTTTTGTTTGGATCGTGCTGCTGTCAATGATCGCGTATTCGGCGATCGGCTTTCTGGACGACTATGAAAAAGTGATTCACAAACGGAATCTTGGCCTCACCGCACGCGCCAAGCTCGGGCTGCAATTCCTGGTGGCGTTTCTCATTGCTGTCGCGCTGATTGCGATGCAAACCCGCGGACTTTACTCCACCAAGCTCATGGTTCCATTTGCAAAACATTTTCGCCCGGACATGGTGAATGAGTCGTTGCTGCATCACCCATATCTCTGGCCGCTGGCCTTCTTTTGGTTTGTGCTGTTTGTGTGCCTGGTTATCGTGGGCTCCAGTAATGCAGTGAATCTTACTGACGGCTTGGACGGCCTGGCCATTGGCTGTACCGTCATTTCAGCCGGAGCGCTGACGGTACTTACTTACGTAGGCGGGCATGCGGTGTTTGCCGATTATCTTGAATTGGAACGCATGCCGCAAGTGGGAGAACTTACCGTATTCTGCGGCGCCATGGTGGGGTCAGCGATCGGATTTCTTTGGTACAACGCGCATCCCGCCGAAGTTTTTATGGGGGATGTGGGCTCGCTCGGACTGGGCGGCGCGATTGGAACTGTGGCTGTCGTCATCAAGCAAGAATTACTCCTGCCGTTTATCGGAGGTGTTTTTGTTATCGAAGCGTTGTCGGTCATCTTGCAGGTGGGCTCTTACAAGTTGCGGAAGAAACGCATTTTCAAAATGGCGCCGATTCATCATCACTTCGAACTCATGGGGTGGTCGGAATCGAAGGTGATTGTCCGGTTCTGGATCGCGTCGCTGGTCTTCGCCCTATTCGCTTTGACTACGTTGAAACTGAGATAATTCGGTTGCCAGCTCTCGGCGATCAGTCAGAAGTTGTTTTGCCGAAAGCTGACAGCCGAAAGCCGATAGCCTCTCGCCATGGACCTCCAAGACAAACGTATCCTTATAGTAGGGCTGGGAAAATCCGGGATTGCCTCGGCGCAATTCCTGCAGGCGCGGGGAGCCAAGGTCACAGTTTCGGATTCCAAGAGCCCGGACCAGTTGCGGGGCGAGATTCCTGCACTGCTGGATCGCGGTATTGCCGTTGAAACCGGCGGTCACGGTGAGCGCACATTCCGTGGACAGGATTTAATTGTTGTCAGCCCCGGCGTTCCTGCCGACGTCCCGCAGCTTGTGCAGGCGCGAATTCATGGCGTGCCGATTATTGGTGAGATTGAGCTCGCGTCGCAGTTTCTGCAGGGGCGCATCGTGGCCATTACCGGCTCCAACGGAAAAACGACGACCACGACGCTGACCGGAGAAATTCTCGCCGCCTCCGGGTTCCCGGTTGTCGTGGGAGGCAATATTGGAACGCCCGCCATTTCTTTAGTTGAGAAGACTACCCCCTCAACTTTCGCAGTCCTCGAGATTTCAAGCTTCCAACTGGAGACCATTCAGACCTTTCGCCCGTTTATTTCCTGCATTCTGAACATAACGCCGGATCATCTCGACCGCCATCGCACTTTCGAGGCCTATGTCAAAGCCAAGGCTCGTATTTTCGAGAATCAGAACGAAACGGGCTACTGCATTTTGAACGCCGACGATCCTGCCGCGAACGCGCTGACCAGCCGCGCGCGCTGTCCGGTACTGCATTTCAGCCGCCGCAGCGAAGTCGCAGCCGGAGCCTTCGTTCGCGAAGGCAGGATCTTCTTTCGCGACGGGAAGGCTGGCGGCAAGGAGCAGGAAATTCTGCCCGTTGCCGAGATCCCTCTCAAGGGTGCGCACAACTTGGAAAATGTGCTGGCCGCAGTATGCCTGGCGAGCTTGGCAGGCTGCCCGGCAGAAACCATTCGGCAGGCCGTGCGAGCTTTCAAAGCCGTTGAACACCGTCTGGAGTTCGTGGCGGAGATCGCCGGTGTCAGCTACTACAACGACTCCAAAGCTACGAACGTGGATGCCACCATCAAAGCTCTGGAATCTTTCCCCGCCAACATTCACCTGATTCTGGGCGGCAAAGATAAAGGCAGCGACTATTCCGTGTTGAACGATTTGCTACGGCAGCGCGTGAAGCGCGTTTATACCATCGGAGCCGCTGCCGAGAAGATCGAGAGCCAAATTTTCGACGCGGTCGAAATTTTCCCCGCAGGAACCCTGGAGAATGCCGTCCGCCGCGCCGCCACCACTGCGGTTCGGGGTGACGTGATTCTTTTAGCCCCGGCCTGCGCCAGTTTCGACCAGTTTCAGAGCTACGAGCATCGTGGGCGGGTGTTTAAGGACGTGGTGAAGTCGCTGGCTGGGAAATAGAGGCAAAAAAATCGGTGGAGCTACGGGCGTCCTCGCCCGTAGGCTGGCAACGCTCTCGGTCCCGCACGGGCGGGGACGCCCGCGCCTCCATCGAGCGAAACGTCCTTCATTGAAAACTGGCGGCTGGTTGGGTATGATTCGACCACGCCCTGTTCCCGCATTCATGAACCCGCCTTCCGCCCAATACGTTCGCTCGGCTTCCGTTGTCTCCCGCGTCATTGCCGGGGAAACGCTGATCGTTCCTGTGCGGCGCGGCACCGCCGATCTGGCGTCCTTATATAGCTTTAACCCGGCTGGCAGCACGATTTGGCAAGCGCTGGATCAGCCTCGGACCGTAGAGGAACTCGCCAATTTGCTGACGGAAACCTTTGACGTTACCCCAGAAAAGGCCCGGCAAGATGTCGATACGTTTCTCAGCGAGGCCGGGGCCATGGGACTGGTGCACACAAAAGGGCATTAATATCTGGGACACCGGGGCGCGCTTCGGGTAAACTTACAGGGGCATTTTAAGCAACCTGCAAAGAGAGGCACATGGATCTAGCGACGTACGGCGACTTAAGCCTATCGATCCACTCGCACTATGCTGGGAAGCGCGCGCCTATGGAAGTGGCGATTGAAGTCACGCGCCGCTGTCCGCTGGAATGCCTCCATTGCTACAACAATTTGCCCATGGGCGACCTGCCTGCCCGCAATCGCGAACTGAGTAAGGAAGAGCACTTTAAGATGCTGGACGAGCTCGCGGATCTCGGCACGTTCTGGCTTCTTTATAGTGGTGGCGAAATTTTCGCTCGCAAAGATTTTCTGGAAATCTATACTTACGCCAAGAAGAAGGGTTTCCTAATCACGCTGTTCACCAACGGAACTCTGATCAGCGAAAAGATCGCCGACTACCTGGTCGAATGGCCGCCATTTTCCATTGAGATTACGCTTTACGGTCGGACGAAAGAAACCTACGAAGCGATGACTGAAATCCCCGGTTCCTACGAGCGTTGTTTGCGTGGGATCGAGAATCTGCGTCAACGCAACCTACCCCTGAAGCTGAAAACCGTGCCTACCACGATTAACAAGCACGAGGTTTTCGCCATGAAGCGCTTCGCAGAAGAAGACTTGGGACTGGAATTTAAGTTCGACGCGCTGATTAATCCGCGCTTGGATTGTTCGCAAAGCCCCCTTGGGGTGCGCCTCTCGCCGGAAGAAGTAGTTGCTATTGATATGCATCCGGCGCGCAACCGAACCGAATATTCCCGTCTGGCGGAACTCGGTTTATCCTCGCCTCCGAGCTTGGGCGAAAGCGAAAGCCTCTATTTCTGCGGCGGGGGAATGAACTCCTTTGCGGTTAATCCTTATGGCGAGATGAGCATATGTGTCCTTTCTCAGAAGGAGACCTATAACATTCGCGAAGGTGGCGTGAAGCACGGCTGGGAGAAGTTTCTTGGGCAGATTCGGCTAGAGAAAAAGCGGTTGCGCCCCACGAAGTGTACGACTTGCAAGATTCAGGGCCTCTGCAGTATGTGCCCAGCCACAGCCGAACTTGAAAATGGGGATCCCGAATCGCCCGTCGAATTTCTGTGCGAAGTAGCTCACATCCGCGCCATGGCGCTCGGGTTTGAAGTGCCTCAGCACGGAGATTGCGATTGTTGTAACGGGAGCGAGCGGCACAAAGCATTGCAATCGTCTGCCGCGCGAATTTCGGCACAGGAGATTGATGTCGAAGCGTGGAAAGCTCCTACTGTGCTGTTGCCTGTTTTGAGTAACCCAAGCGCTGGTGGTGGGTGTGGGAGTTGCGGCAGTCACAGCTAGGTTCACAAGGTATTGCCAGTTTCGTTTCAGGAGAGAGAGAAAAGAATGAAGCAATTAGGAAACGATCCAGTTGAGAAGAGGCTCTACGAGCCGCCTAAAATCTGTACCATTAGCTTACGTCCAGAAGAAGCCGTGTTGGGGAACTGCAAGATTTCCGGTTCGTCCGGCCCGGGAAATGCTGCTTGCAGCGTGCTGCCAAAATGCAGCAGCATTGGTTCGTAACGAGCCAACCGTGGTGCGAGAGGGAGCGCCGGTGGGCAACGAAACCATTGCGTGGAGCGCGTCGTGTGTAGCGGAGGAGCCATCTGCGGGACTGTGGCGCGCGAGCTTCAGCATTGGCGAAGTCACACTAGGACTTAGCGGAGATGCTACGCATACGCCGTTCTTCAGCCCTCAAATCGAGCCGTTTCGTTGTCCGCTGAGTGCCTGCGATATCGAGATCGCCTTCGAATGGGTTGAGCATATATCTTCGCCCTTGTCCCCTCTGGCATTCGATTCCGGATCGGTCTGGAAGCTCTACCAATCAGGCTCGGATTTCACGTTTGATTTTTCCTCTCCCGTCATCAGTTCCCAACCCTATAAGCGACTGCACGTCGATCGTGATTTCCGCAAAGCGCTGCTGTTTCTAAACCGCAGTTGTTTCCCGGAAGGCTCCTACTGCAATCCGCTGGAGTACCCGCTCGATGAACTGGTGGTCATGCACCGGCTTGGGCGCGAGCGTGGCGTCGAAGTTCACGCTGCTGGGCTTTACGATGCTGACTTGCGGGAGGCTGGTCGCGGAGGCTTTCTCTTTATAGGGCACTCAGGCGCGGGGAAAAGCACCACCTCACGGCTTTGGCGAGAACGCCGGAACGTTACCATCCTGAGCGATGATCGAATTATCTTGCGCAAACAAGACGGCCAGGTATGGATGCACGGCACGCCCTGGCACGGCGAGGCGGCTTACGCTGCCGCGGAAAAGTCGAAGATCGACAAGCTTTTTATCCTGGAGCACGCTCCAGCCAACCGGATTACCCAGTTGCGCGGCAGCCAGGCCGTCGGCGAACTGATGGCGCGGAGTTTTCTGCCGTTTTACGACGGCCCCGCGCTGGAATCGACGATGGCGTTCCTCGAAGAGATTGTGGAGACGATTCCGTGCTATCGGCTGGAGTTTTTGCCCGATTCGAGCGCCGTGGAAACGGTCTTGAACTTCAGGCTGTAGCGCCGTTCGGCTGGAGTGGGATGTAAGTGCATCAAAATGGGATGGTTATCTCCTTTGAGGCGGGTGCGTTGGGTGCTCAATTTGGTGATAGCCATAAGGCTGCGCTTGATTGAAAATATAATCTTGCGCTGAAAATTTTTATGCGGACTCCACGACTGGATTCGTCGGCATTTCGGGCGCTCGCTCACGAGCTGCTGCAAGCGGGCAGGAATGTGCGCTTTCAGGCGCAGGGCCTCAGCATGTTGCCAGCGATTCCAGACGGCGGGATCCTTGAGGTCGCGCCGGTACAGCGGCTGCAGTTACGGCTCGGAGATATTGTGCTGGTGGACGAGGGATCGAAGTTCCGCGCCCACCGCCTGATTTCCAAAAATGAAATTCTGGATCAATTTATAACTCAGGGAGATGCGAGCCTGGAGCCTGATTCTCCAGTGCGCGCTACTCAGATTATGGGGCGAGTCATGGCACGAGTCATTACAAAGGAAACCACAATGAATGGTAGCGAGCAGCGCGTGGAACTCACCGGAATGCAGGCCCGAGCCCGTCGTAATTTGGCGGTGGCACGCGGCGTAGCGTCCAACTGGGTCAGGAAAGCTTTGGGAATGCGGCGTGCCGCCGCTCTCGGCGCGCTCGCGTTGGTTATGTTCGGTTTGGCCGCTGCGCCTGCGTCGGCCCAGGTTGTTTTCGATGCCACCAGCTTCCAGGGTGCCAATACCACGTCGGGATCGAACTTCACATTTACCCATACCACGGGTGCCGGAGCGAATCGCACACTCATCGTTGGTACCACTTCCAACATTGCACCCAACACGGCGGCTCAAGTCGCCTCCATCACCTACGGCGCGCGCCCTCTGACGTTTCTGGGAGCCCACAACGATGCTGGCAACACGCGGCGCGTCGAAATGTGGTTCTTGCTCGCACCGGCTAGCGGTACCAATACGATCACGATTACGATGAACGCCTTCGGGCTTGGAAACGTCGGCGTAGCTGCGGGTTCGATTACAGTTTCGGGTGCGGACCAAACCGATCCCGTGCGTCCGTTCGTTTCGAGCGATGGCGCGACGGGGAAAGTTTCGGAATTGGACGTTCCATCCGCTGTCAATGAGTTCGTTTATGCGGTCGAAGCGATTGCGGGCAATTTCACGCAAACCGGCTTCACGCCGCTCACTCAGCAGTGGACTGGAAATACCGGTACTGGCACGGCCGCCGATGTTGATGGAGCCGGATACACAATTGCTGGAGCGCCGAACGTTCCAATTCCGGTGACGTTTGCTCCGACAACCGGCACCAACTGGTCGGCAGGCGCGATTTCCATCTTCCCGCTACAGGCGGACTTGGGCGTTACGGTTACCGACAAGGGCGCGATTCTTGCCGGAGCGAATGCCACCTACACCATCACAGTCAGGAACAACGGTGGCAGCGACGCGCCTCTTTCGAGCCTGACATATACGCTGGCGGCTGGGCAAACCTTTTTTTCTGCCACTCCGAGCCAAGGGTCCTGTTCCGGTACGACAACGATTACCTGCGCCCTGGGCACGATCAAGAGTGCTTCCAGCGCGACGGTGACAGTTGTGGCTACGGTGGCGGCGGCGGGAAATTACACCACGACCGCGACGATTTCCTCGCCGCAAGTAGACTTGAACCAGAGCAATAACGCCTTCAGCATCACGCTGCCGGTGCTGCAGGCGATTGTTTGCGCCACGCCAGGCAAAGATGGACCGGGTGGCACGCTGGCTAGCGTCGTCAATACGTACTATGCGGGGACTGCCAGCGCTGCAAAGGGCTTGACCTCAATTTCAGTGTCAGCAGCGCGAGGTGGAGGCGGACCGAATGTTGCCACTGGCGATCTGCTGCTGGTCATGCAGATGCAAGACGCTGCCATTAACACTTCGAACAACGCCAATTACGGTGACGGGACGGGGGCCGGATCGGGCTCGACGAGCCTGAACAACGCAGGCGCCTACGAATATGTTCGAGCGACGGGTTCCAGAGCGGGCGGCGCGATCCCCGTTGTCGGAGCGGGCCCCACCGGTGGCCTGATTTACGACTACAGCAATGCTGCCGCCAGCAATACGCAAGGTCAGCGACGTTTTCAGGTGATTCGCGTGCCGCAATATACGACGGCGACGCTAGGATCAACGCTCACGGCTTCCGTATGGGACGGCACCACGGGTGGTGTTCTGGCGCTAGATGTTGGCGATACGCTGACTCTAAACACGGTTACCGTTAGCGTGGATGGCCTTGGGTTCCGGGGTGGAGCTGGGCTGCAGATGAACGGCGTGACCGGAGGGGCTACGAACACGGACTTCCAGTTTGCTGCTCCCGCGACGTATGCGGGAACAGTTGTGAACGGCTGGCACGGCAGCAAGGGCGAAGGAATTGCGGGAACACCCCAATGGGTTGAATCGGGGGCAACGTTCTTAACGAGTGGTTCGAATTACCCAAGCGGTACTGCTGCCGATGGCAGCATGGCGCGCGGCGCACCTGGCAATGCCGGTGGTGGCGGTACGGATTCTGGTGGTACGAACGACGAGAATTCAGGTGGTGGAGGTGGCGGCAACGGAGGCGTCGGCGGCGCTGGAGGCAACACCTGGAGAGCTGATAGGCCGATAGGTGGAATTGGCGGAGCCGTTTTTTCGGCCTCGGTCAACCGGATTTCAATGGGTGGCGGCGGCGGTGCAGGCAGCCGCAACAACTCTGATACCGATAATCAGGCTAGCGCGGGAGCCCCGGGCGGCGGCATCGTGCTCATTCGAGCCGGTTTCTTGAGCGGAACCGCTATTATTACCGCCAATGGAGCGGCAGCTTACAACGGTACGCTGAACGACGGCGGCGGCGGCGGCGGCGCTGGCGGGAGCATCCTCATCCTGACGGAAGCTGGCGGCGAGAGCGGTCTAACGCTCAAGGCCAACGGTGGTATAGGCGGTGGGGGATGGTCAAGCCAAGCATTTACCGCATTTGGCTCCGAACCTCACGGGCCGGGCGGCGGCGGTGCGGGCGGATTCATCCTCACATCTGGTTTACCCGCAAGCACGTCGAGAACTGGCGGCAAGAACGGAACGACGACAACTTCTCAGTTCGAGTGGGGAGCCGATGCAGGGACCAACGGCCCCAGCCCACAGGCGAACGCGAAACTGAGCCAAGTGGCAGGCGTCCGTGGCGCGGCAGAGTGCAACGCGCCGGATTGCATCATCAGCAAGACGCACGTAGGCAACTTCGTCCGCGGCACCGCAGGCAACACCTACACTCTTACCGTGACCAACGCCAGTCCTTCGGTTGCGACCAGCGGCACGGTGACTGTGGTGGATTCGCTAGCGTCGGCCCCAGGTCTGACCATTACGGCTATGTCCGGTACGGGTTGGACATGCACTGTACTCCCGACCTGCACGCGCAGCGATGCCCTTGCTCCGCTGGCGAGTTATCCAGTCAT
The DNA here is from genome assembly GCA_025352065.1 of Acidobacteriaceae bacterium. GTDB lineage: Bacteria > Acidobacteriota > Terriglobia > Terriglobales > Acidobacteriaceae > JANXUC01. The sequence goes on from JANXUC010000002.1 coordinate 129,413, forward strand.
CACTGTGACGGTTACAGTCGCGCCAAACCCTGCCAGTAGCTTACAGACCAACATAGCGACCGTGTCTGGCGGTGGCGAGACGCAGACCAATAACGACACTGCCACGAATCCGACGACGATCATCGGCACTCTCCTCACGATCACGAAGACGGGAGCTCCGAATCCGATCAAACCCGGGCAGACCTTGACCTACACGATCAATATCAAGAACACGGGCCCGAACAACGAAGCGACAGCGACGTTGACCGACCCGTTGCCTACGACGGATGTGACATTCGTGAGCGTTTCGCATGTGGACGTAGGCACGACTGGGGTCTGCCTCCAGGCAGGTGGCACGGTTACTTGTACCTATACGCCGTTCAATAAGGGTGCGACCTCCGCGATCACGATCACGACCACCACACTAATTCCGGATACGGTAGTCAACACGGCCACCATCACGGACACGGATACTGCGAACGACACGGTCTCAGCGATTGCGACCACGACCACCACGTTCCCAACCAGCGTCGAGATGCATGCCTTCTCGGCGCAGCATTCTGCCAGTGGGAATGCGCTGGTTTGGAAGACGGGTGGGGAATCGCACAACCTTGGCTTCAATGTCTATCGTGAGGAGAACGGCACCCGCGTGAAGGTCAATGCTTCGCTGATTGCCGGGTCCGCGTTGCGCATGAAGTTGAATTCGCAGACGCACAGCGGCAACAGCTACGCCTGGATTGATTCGAACGCCAAGCCTGGTGCGGGGTATTGGTTGGAAGATGTTTCTCTGAACGGAACTCGCACCATGCATGGTCCAGCTTACGTTGGCGCTGCGGCTTCCTCGCAACCCGACGTCGTTGCTTCTTCCCTGCTGGGCGAACTGAATCGCCAGGCTGCCTCCGCCAACACCCCCGCTGCGAAGCTGGACGCCAAAGCGGCATCGGCTGCCGATACTATGCAGGATCGTAGCCACGCCGAGCCGCACTTTGCTCGTGTCGAAGCTGTGACCCAGCAACAACGCGACAAGCAGTTTGAGTTGGCTGCGCATTCCGCCGTCAAGCTCTCACTGCGCAGCGAAGGCTGGTACCGCGTTTCACAAACGCAACTGGTCGCGGCGGGACTCGATCCTTCCGCCGATCCCCAAATGCTGCGGCTTTTTGTGCGGGCAATCGAGCAGCCCATCCGCGTAACCGGCGCTACTGCGGGCCGCGGCGGCTTCGGTCCGAATGCAGCCATCGAGTTCTATGGCACAGGAATCGACACGCCGTATTCCGATGCTCACATTGGATGGCTAGTGGCTGGCAACGGCGCTGGTCTCCGTATCCAGGAATCGCCAAATACTGGCGGCAACCAGGATCAACTGACCAGCTTCCCTTACGCCGTCGAGCTGCGGCAGAAACTCACCTACTTTGCGGCGCTGCTGAATGGCGAAGACAAGAATAACTTCTTCGGCGCGATTATTACCTCGACGCCGGTGGATCAAGTACTGACCACGCATGGCGTGGCTAATGCTGGATCCGAAACCGCTCAATTGGAAGTTGCGTTGCAAGGCGCAACCGACAACACGGCACACTCGATTTCCGTGAACTTCAACGGTACCTACCTCGGTACGCTGAATTTCAACGGGCAAGAGATGGGGACAATTACGCTGGATGTTCCCGCTGGACTGCTGCAGGAAGGCGACAACACGGCCACATTCACCGCACTGAACGGCGATAACGACATCAGTGTAGTGGAGCATCTAACCGTTCACTACGCTCATACTTACACCGCCGATTCGGACATGCTTCGCTTCACCGCGCCGGCTGGCGGACAAGTGCAAATCACTGGTTTCCAGAACAAGCCGGAACGCCTCGTTGATATCACCGACGCATCGCATCCGGTTGTTCTTCAACCGAAGATTTCAGGTACCGCTGGTAGCTACGCGCTCGACGTGAATGTGCCCTGGAACAACTCCGGCACGCACACGCTGCTGGCGTTGGCCTGGGATGAACTCTCGCACGCTCCGGCGCAAAAGAACGAGCCTTCGACCTGGCATGCAGCGCAGGCGGGCAGCGATATCGTGATGCTGACCCATCCGTCTTTCACCGGCGGATTGCAGCCTCTCGTGGATCACCGCCGCAGTCAGGGTGAGACTGTCTCCGTGGTCAGCATCGACGATGTTTTCGACGAGTTCAACTTCGGCGAACGTAGCCCGCATGCGATGCGCGACTTCCTCGCCACGGCCACCGGAAAGTGGAAGACTGCGCCACACTACCTGCTGCTGGTGGGCGACGCCTCTTTCGATCCGAGGAACTACCTTGGCTTCGGGCATCTCGACTTCATGCCAACCCGCACGGTCGAGACTTTGTACCTGAAGACCTCTTCCGACGAGTGGTTCTCGGACTTCAAGAACACCGGAGTTGGAGAGATTGCCACGGGACGTCTGCCGGTGCGGACGCAAGACGACATACAGACCGCCGTCCGCAAGATCGTTGGCTATGACAAGAACTCCGGAACATGGACGAACGGAGCGCTGCTGGTTGCCGACAACGATCCAACCCAACCCTTCGATCAGGATACGAAAACGGTGCAAGGCCTGTTGCCTTCCAGCATGAAGGTGACCACGATTTTTGCCGACCAGGATGCCAACGCGCACGCCGACGTTCTGGCAGGGATCAACGCCGGTCAACTGCTGGTCAACTACTCCGGCCACGGTTCGGTGGAAGTCTGGGGACATCTGCTTAATGATGCCGATGCTGCGGCGCTCACCAACGGCAACCGCCTGCCAGTGGTGCTGGCGACGGATTGCCTGAACGGCTTCTTCGATGACGTCTTCACTACCAGCATGGCGGAAAGCTTGCTGCTGGCGCGAGACGGCGGAGCCGTGGCGGTCTTTGCCGCTTCGAGCCTCAATGACGATCCACCGCAGGCTGAGTTGGACAAGAACGTTGTCCAAGGGCTGTTCTCAGGGCAGAACCCAACCCTGGGAGACGCTATTCACGCGGCCAAGTCGAAATCCAACGATCTCGACATCCGCCGCACCTACATCCTGTTCGGCGATCCGGCGATGCATTTGCACCGGACCGGGACGGCGACAAGCCAGAAATAGCGCGACGTTTCCGAGACGCTATCAATGCGAATGGCGGATATTCCAATGAATATCCGCCATTCGTCCTTTTGAAACTCCTGCCCCACACAAATGGCTTAGTTGCTGGCTTGTATGGCTCGGTTGCTGGTTTGTAGCGGCAGCCGAATTTCGACCATCAGTCCGACGCCCGGTAGATTGGCCGCACTCACCGTCCCGCCATGCAGTCGCACCGCGCGCTCGGTGATGGCCAGTCCCAGCCCGGATCCTCCCGTTTGCCGGCCCCGCGCGTCATCCACGCGAAAGAAAGGGTGAAAAAGTTTTCCCAGAGCCGCTTCTGGCACTCCCGGCCCGTGATCGCTGACTCGAATCACCGCCACGCTTCCGCCGGGCGAAGCTTCATTTTGTAAACGGACTTCCACAGCCGTGCCCTCGGTGGTGTAGCGAGTAGCATTTCGCACGACATTCTCAATCGCGCTCCGCAATAAAGCGGGACTGCCGGTAACAGTACACTCCTGCTCGACAACCGCGACAACGTGACAATTCCGGCTCTGCGCCTCAAAGTCGGCGTCCTTCGCAATCTCCTGAATCAGTTCCCCCAACTGTAGAGACGAACGATCCAGCAGTTCCTGACCTGCCTCCAGCCGCGAAAGCGTGAGCAGGCGGGCAATCATTTTTTCCAGGCGACCTGACTCCAGTTCCATACGATCCAACGCGCTCGCCGCTTCCGGCCCGGTGCGCTGCCGAGCCAGGCCCAGAGCCACGTTCAGGCGCGCCAGCGGAGAGCGCAGCTCATGTGAGATGTCGTTGAGCAGGCGGTTTTGTTCGCTGACCAACGTCTCCATGCGCCCGGCCATGCCGTCGAAGTCGCGGACAAGCTCTGCAATTTCGTCGTGGCGATTGCTCTTCACGCCCGCACGCGCCGTCAGGTCGCCAGCGGCCAGTTTCTGGGTGGCAGCTCGCAAGCGCACCACCGGAGCCGTTAGATATCTCGCCAGCAAATAGCAAACCAGCCCGGAGGTTAGGACAGCGATCAGTAAACCCAACCCGTGCAGGCCTCGCGGTCCCATGAACATCAGTGGCCCTGGCCGAACCTCCGCGACCAACGTGTAGGAGTGCCCGCTGGGTCCCACTGTCGTCTGCTTCAGCAAATGCAACGGAAGCAGCCAGCCGAAAAAGCCATGCCGTCTGTTTTCATGCGCATCCGCCACCCACTTTGGCACGCGACGGCCCGTGACTTCCTGCGCGTCTTCATCCAACAAGAAGAAGTGCAGGCGTTCTTCGTCCTCCAGCTTATGGATGTAATCGATCAGGGTAATCGGCCCGCTCTGTTCGTAAACGGCAGCGGCCTCCGCAGCCATGCCGGGAGGCAGTTGAGGCTCTCCGCGAGGTCGCAGGGCCAGGGTCGCCACAATCGCAAGCACGATAAAGAGCGCCTGCGCCAGCCAAAATGACAGAAAGATTCTAAGGAAGAGGCTTCTCATGCCGTTCCGATCAGGACTTCACCACGCGCTCATTGCCGCTCTTGAGGTGAGGAGCGCCGTTGCGTCGTGCATCGTTGCTATGTGCGTCGCTGCGCCCTCCGTCCAGCGCGCCGGCAAAAATATAGCCTACGCCGCGCACGGTCTTGATGTGATCTTCTGCCGCACCGTTGTCGCCCAGTTTCTTGCGAACTTTGCTGACGTGCATATCGATGCTGCGGTCAAACGGTGCGAACTTGCGTCCCAGCGCCGCGTCCGCCAGCTTTTCCCGTGTGACCACCTGCCCTGCGAAGCGCAGCAGCACTTCCAGCAAATTAAACTCCACCGAAGTCAGATCTACGACGACGCCCGCCTGCCGCACCAAGCGGGTAGAAGTGTCCAACTCAATATCGCCCGCCTGCAAAACGGAAGGTAGTTGCGCGGCGGCAGGATTCTGGGTGCGCCGCAGAATTGCTCGAATACGCGCCACCAGCTCACGAGGATTAAAGGGCTTGGGAAGATAGTCGTCCGCGCCGAGTTCCAACCCAAGAATGCGGTCGACATCTTCACCCCGCGCCGTCAGCAACAGCACGGGCGTTCGAGAAGTTCCGGCCCGCAATCGCCGCAAAACTTCAAAGCCATTCATTCCGGGCAGCATTACATCCAGCACCACCAGGATGTGTTCCGCCTTCAGCGCGCGCGCCAGTCCTCGGTCGCCGCTATGCACCGATTCCACCTCGAACCCTTCGCCGGAAAGGTACTCCGTCACCAAGGCACAGAGTTCCACATCGTCGTCGATGATCAAAATCTTTTCCATACGATCCAAGCCACGCCCTTAACTCTATTGTTTTACACCAATTACGGCGGGTTAGCTGTAAAGAAGTGTCAACCAGAAGCCACCCCGCATTGACAAACTTTTACCTTGCTTGACCGACTCTTTACCGCACGTTTTCGCAGAAAGCGTATTCCTAGTTACAGGCACAACGTTACAGGCACAACGGGAATGCGGCCCTCGCGCCGAGAAATCAGAAACAAGAATCGACAGGAAAACAGGAGGCAACAAATCATGCAGTGGACACGCAACAAGCAAATCGCAGGGATCGCAGCCGTGGTCGCGCTCGCAGGGGCGTTCGCTCTATCGCAAGGCGGACGGCACCACATGGGCGGGATGGGTATGGGTTTCGGCCCTGGCCCGGATCACATTCTGGCATTCATGACCGACGCCCTGGACCTGACCGACGCTCAGCAGACACAAGCCAAAGCAATCTTGGACAGGGAAAAGCCAACCTTCGAAGCGCTTGCGTCGAAGATGTCTGAAGCACACAAGCAACTTTCGGCTTTGGGCGAGAATGGAACTTTTGATGAAGCGTCTGTACGCGCACTGGCCAACCAGAATGTGCCGACAATGGTCGAGATGATTGTCCAGACCACCCGAGTGAAGTCCGAACTGTACGCTCTTCTAACGCCGGAGCAAAAGGCAAAGGCATCCAAGATCATGCAGCGCCATCAGGATCGTATGATGCAGCACATGCATAACGGCGGCGAAGGGCCGGGCCTCTAGATTGGGCTTGCAGGAAGTTGTAACGTCGCGAAGAGGGAAACAAAAAAGAGGGAAACGGCATGCCGCTTCCCTCTTTTTTTAGAGTACAACGTAGCCGCAGGCGCCTCGCCTGTGTGGGCGCTTAGGAAGGAGTGCTCGCAAAGAGAACTCCCTTCGTCATCCCCTACTACCCCATAGTCAATACAACCCGGAACCGCACTTTCCCGCTGATCATCTGCTGATAACCTTCTGCGGCCTTTTCCAGCGGATAGCGCTCAATCATCGGTCGCACACCCGTTCTGCTGCTGAAACGCATGGTGTCTTCCGAATCCGGTGCCACTCCCGAAGGCCAGCCCTGAATCCCGCGACGGCCCATGATCAGCGCCACCGGATTCACCTGCATAGGTTCTCCAGGCGCAGCGACAATCAACAGCTTGCCGTTTACGGAAAGACCATCCACCACCGACGCAATCGTTTTGCTATCCGGTGCCGTGGCTAAGATAATTCGCGCACCGCCCAGCTTCTTCAGTTCCCGAGCGGCGTCTGTGGCAGATGAATCAATGTACTGATCCGCACCCAGCTTCTTCGCCAGCGCTTCTTTGTCGCCTCCGCGCCCAATGGCGACCGTGTGAAAACCCATCTTGCTGGCATACTGCACGCCCAAGTGGCCAAGACCGCCGATTCCTTGCACCGCGACCACATCTCCCGGTCGCGCGCCAGAATTGCGCAGCGCATTGAACGTCGTAATTCCAGCGCACAGCAACGGCGCCGCTTCGTCGGCGGAAATCCCGTCGGGCATAGCCGCGACAGCTTCTTCGGGAGCGATCATGTATTCCGCATATCCGCCGTCATAGGAGATGCCTGTGATTTTTTCATTTTGGCAGGAAATAAAGTCGCCCCGGCGGCAAGCATCGCATTCGAAGCAGTGTCCGCCATGCCAGCCCACTCCCACCTTCTGGCCCTTGTTCCAAATCGTTACGCCGGCGCCAACTTCGTCAATCACGCCTGCAACTTCGTGTCCCGGAACTCTGGGATACTTGACGCCCGGCCAGTGACCTTCCTTCACCAGCGCATCACTGTGGCAGATCCCGCACGCCTGAACCTTGATGCGCACTTGCAGGGGACCCGGTTGTGGAATTTCACGTTCCACAATCTCAAAATCGCCGCCCGCCTTGGATACCTGAACCGCCTTCATCGTCGCCATAGTTCTTCCTCGTATAATTTGTATGTTGTAAATGCTGTCGATTGTGTAGGGCGAGCATTCCTGCTCGCCAGTTTTTGACTGTGTGGCAGCGGAGCTTGCTCCGCTGGCTCTTGATCTTGCAATTTTGAAAATTACTGAAACTCAGGTTTTGTAAGGCCAAAATCACAACGGAGCAAGCTCCGTTGCCACACGTGCTTACGTCCGCGCAATCTCCTCCGCCTGACCTTCTCCCACCTGCTGCCGCCACATCGCGTAGTAGAGGCCTTTCAGCGCCACCAACTCCTCATGCCGTCCCGCTTCGGCGACGCGACCTTTTTCTAAAACAAAGATTCTGTCCGCATGCATAATCGTCGACAGCCGGTGCGCAATCAGGATCGTGATGCCTTCCTGTTCGCGAGTGATATCGCGAATCGTGCGGCTCACTTCCTCTTCCGTTAGAGAGTCGAGCGAGGACGTAGCTTCGTCAAACACCAGCAACTGCGGCATCCTCAGCAGTGCGCGAGCAATAGATAGCCGCTGTTTTTCGCCACCGGAAAGCTTCACTCCGCCCTCGCCAATCACCGTATCCAGGCCGCGATCCGCGCGGTCGAGCAGGCTTTGCACCGACGCCTTATGCAACACATCAAGACACTCCGCATCGCTCGCTCCGGGCTTTACGAATTGCAAGTTCTCCCGAATCGATCCCGAGAAGAGCTGTGAATCCTGCGTGACGAAGCCAATCCGTTCCCGGAACAAATCCAGGTCAATGCGGTTCCCTGGAATACCGTTGTAAAGAATCTCCCCGGATTGCGGTGGATACAGCCCTACCAATAGCTTGACGAGCGTGGTCTTGCCCGCGCCGGACGGACCCACAAAAGCAATCGTGTCCCGGCTCGCCGCACTGAACGAAATTCCTTTCAGCGCTGGCTCCGAAGCTGTCGGATGTTTGAATGTGACGTCGGCGAACTGCAGGGTGAGCAAATCGTCGATCGCCACGGGATTCTCCGGCTTGGGATCGCGTGGCGTATCCATGATGTTCTGGAAATTCTTCAGCGAGACTTCCGTCTCGCGATAAGTCGCAATAATGCTTCCCAATTCCTGCAGAGGCGCAAAGATAAAGAACGAATAGAACATCAGCGAGAAATACTGCCCGACTGTGATCTCGTGCCGGAAGATGAGGTACAGCATCAGGAACAGCAGTGACGTGCGCAACGCATTCACGACGGTGCCCTGCACGAAACTCAGGCTGCGCAAGTAGCGTACCTTCCTGAGTTCCAGCTGGAGAATTTTCTCCGTAGTATTGTTTAGCCGCGAAATCTCTTGCTGCGCCAAACCCAGACTCTTCACCAGTTCAATATTCCGGAGCGATTCCGTAGTAGCTCCGGCCAAGGCCGTCGTCTCTCCAACAATTGCCTTCTGCACCTTCTTAATCCGCTTGCTCAGCATGGAGCTGATCCATCCCAGTAGCGGCACCGCGACGAGAAACGCCGGCATAATTGCCCAATGCGTTTTTACGGCGTACACCATCACAAAAATCACGCCGATCAAAGATGTAAACAGCGTATTAATGCCCGCCGTGATGAACTTCTCCACGTCCGACCGCACGCGTTGCAACTTTCCCAGTGTTTCGCCGCTGCGCTGGTCTTCAAACACCGAGTACGGCAATTCGAGGGAATGCCGCAGTCCGTCCGAATACATTTCCGCGCCCACCCGCTGCGTGATCACGTTGACGAAGTAATCCTGAAAGTTCTTCGCCACGCGAGAAACAAACGCCACTCCCACCGCCAACCCAAGCAGAAAGCCGACGCCGTGCAGGAACTTAGAGAATTCTGCCGGCGGATGTATGGCGTACCCATCAATCAAATAACGGGCAATCAATGGATCCAGCAATGAAAATATCTGGTTGGTCGCGGCCAAAACCAAAGCCACGAGCACGAGTTTCCAGTAGCGCTTAAGGTACTGAAGAAGAAGGTTCATAACAGGTCGGCAGCGCTGGGAAGAAACTCAGGCTGTCGTCTTGTAAAGATGTTGGAATCTGGGCTTATGATTCACGAATGTTGGCAGGCCGACTGTAGGGCGGGCCTCAAGCGATTCAACCGGATTCGCATCGGCTGGGATCTGGCTACATCTATATATTGGCTCTTGAATTGGTAAGATTCCTAGCGCGGAGAACTACGTGCACATTGTTATAGCTTTGTTCGGCCTGGCGATTCTGCTTTTCGTATTGCTCGATGCCTTTGAAACCATCCTGCTTCCGCGGCGAGTTTCGCGCACCTACCGCATCACCACGTGGTTCTATCGCGCCACCTGGCTTCCTTGGGCGCGTGTGTCTCTCTCCATCAAGTCGCCGAGCCGCCGCGAGTCTTTTCTGGGCTATTTCGGCCCACTTTCGCTGATTTTCTTGCTGGCCGTCTGGGCTTTTGGCTTGATCTGTGGATTTGCGCTCCTCCAATACGGAGTGGGTGAACATGTGCAATTGGGGCAGGAAAAAATTGGCCTCGCGACGCTGCTTTATTTGAGTGGATCGACTCTCTTTACCCTCGGTTTTGGCGACGTCACTCCAGTCTCCGGGCTGGCGCGCGCGTTGTCGGTGGTGGAAGCGGGGATGGGCTTCGCTTTTCTCGGCGTGGTCATTGGATACCTTCCCGTGATTTACGCCTCCTTCTCGCGCCGCGAGGCCCAGATTTCGCTGCTGGATGCGCGCGCTGGCTCGCCTCCCAGCGCTGCCGAGCTGTTGCGCCGCTTCCGCTTCTGCCAGGACAACACCGTTCTCGACGCCATTTTCCGCGATTGGGAGCATTGGGCCGCCGAAGTTCTGGAGAGCCACATTTCCTATCCCGTGCTGTGCTTTTTCCGTTCGCAACACACGAACCAGTCGTGGCTGGCCGCGCTGACCGCTATTTTGGACGCAACCGCCCTTGTTCTCGTAGGTGTCGAAACTCGAGTGAAAACTGGCGCGGTCGAGCCGGGGTTCGCCGCCACCATCAAGCCGGAGCAGGCGAAGCTCACTTTCGCGATGGCTCGTCATGCCGTGGTCGATCTCACTCAAGTGATCGGAGTTCAATATAGTCCCGGCACCCCGGACCGTCTGGCACCCGCCGATTTGCTGCGTCTGCGGGAGAGTCTGGCTCGGGACGGGCTGCGCCTGCCGTCCACTCCGGAAGCCGAGCAAAAACTGAGGAAGTTGCGATCGCTTTATGAACCCTACGTGCAGGGTCTGGCGGTGCGGCTGCACTTAGACCTGCCTCCCTGGATTCGCACGGCCCCGCGCCGGGACAACTGGCAGGGAGGCCCCTGGGACGCAGGTCTATCGGCGCATGGTCCAGCGACGCCTCCAGCCGACGGCTATGAGCATTTCTGAGGTATGGGAGCGAGGGAAGGGTCCTTAAGAACCTTAGAAGCCTTGCCTTGCCATCAGAACCGTTCCGGTGTGTCTAGGGGCTGTTGGATGGATGCCAAGTGCTGGGCTGTCCCAGCCCCTCGGTAACGTCTGTAGTACCTTAGTTACATTCTTTCGGGCCACCCCCCGCGACCTGCCGAGACACCACAATTAGTAGTATTGGATCTCTTACTAGCCCCTGCAAATGGGTGCCTTATGCACCCGTGACTAAAGTCATTTCCAGAAAACCCGCCAAAAAGTCGATAAAACCCAAAGATTCGCCATGCGCTAGGTCCTTTTCCGGTTGCGATAGAGTTGGAACCGAAGTTAACCTCCACGAGTTGCAAGTACAGCGCGAATCTGTTGGCCGGCCTTGGCGGCGCAGAGAGGACAACATCGGTGAAAGATACGCAATCGAACACGGACGCACGGGAAGTGATGAACATCCGTCAGGCGAGCCAGTACCTGGGCGTGAGTCCGGACACGCTTTACAAGTACGTGGGTGAAAACAAGATTCCAGCTTTCAAGCTGGGGAATCGTTGGCGCTTCAAGAAGTCGAAGCTGGATGAGTGGATGGAAACGAAGTCCAGCGAGTCGGAAGACCAGAGCAAGAAGAAATCGAAGGCAAAAGCAGCAGCGCACTAGGCACTAGATCGACAGCAACGGATAAAAGGCGGGCACACATGTTTGGATTTGGCGCAAAGACGATTGTAGGTCTGGATGTCGGTTCTTCCAGCATCAAGGCCGTGGAACTGAAGAAGGGACGCAACGGCATTGAAGCCGTCCACGTCGGGCTGGAACCGCTCGGCCCGGATATGGTCGTCGATTCCATGATCGTGGACTCGGGCACGGTTTCCACGGCAATCTCCAAGCTCTTCGCCGATACGCAGATTAAGCAGAAGGCGGTAGCCACTGCGGTGAGCGGACACTCCGTCATCGTCAAGAAGATTTCGCTGCCTTCCATGAGCGACGAAGAATTGGCGGAGACGATTCAGCAGGAAGCCGCGCAACATATTCCCTTCGACCTCGCCGACGTGAACCTGGACTACCAGATCATGTCCGACGATACGGGCAGTCCGACCATGGATGTGTTGCTGGTGGCTGTCAAGAAAGACAAGATTCTGAACTACACCAACGTACTCTCGATGTCCGGCCGCACCCCGGCTATTGTGGACATCGATGCACTGGCCCTGCAAAACTGCTACGAGTACAACTACGAACCCGCTCCGAACCAGGTGGTGGCGCTTTTGAACCTCGGCGCCAGCGTCATGAACATCAACATCGTGAAGGGTACGACGCCGCTGTTTCCGCGCGACGTCAGCATAGGTGGACACCAGTACACGGACTCGCTGCAGAAGGAACTCGATCTGAGCTTTGAAGATGCGGAAGCCCTGAAGCTGGGTCACAAGATTGGCACAGTCAGCGAAGATGTTAAGCAGCCGATATTGCAACAGGTGACGGAAATCATCGTTCTGGAAATTCAGAAGACGTTCGACTTCTTCCGCGCCAGCGCTTCCGGTGAGCATATCGAGAAGATTTACCTGGCTGGCGGTTCGGCCAAGGTGCCGGGATTAATTGAAGCGTTGCGGCAGGAATTTTCCCTGCCAGTGGAAGTGTTGAATCCGTTCCTGCGCATCGCGCCGCCGTCGGATGGCTCGGCAAGCGGCATGATGGAAGAGAATGCTGGCCAGATGGCAGTGGCCGTGGGCTTGGCCCTGAGGAGCTTTGAAACCCTATGATCCGAATCAATCTGCTCGGAGTAAGCAAATCGAAGGGCAAACGCGGTGGCGTTCAGGCGGCATCTTCGGTTTCCATGGGAATGCCTTCCAGCGGCTCGCCCATGATGAAGGTGGCGGCGGCCGTGATCGTTCTCGGCGTGCTGAATGGCGGCTACTGGTTCGTCCTGGATAAACAAAAGCGCGATATCGCCAGCCAAATGGCAGTGGCGGAGCGCAAGAACCGCGAGCTGTCGGAAGTGAAGGCGCGCTATATGGAGCGTCAACGCGAAGCGGAAAACTACAAGCGTCGCGTGGATGTCATCGATCAGCTGCGGAATGCGCAGGCCGGCCCGGTCAACCTGATGAACACCGTCGGGGACACCATCAACAAGACGGAAGCGGTTTGGTTGAACACGATGAAGGATTCGGGCGCCAACATCGACCTGGAAGGCTATGCGCTGAGTTCCGACGCGGTGGCCAATCTGATTGCAAACCTGCAGAAAACGGGCTACTTCAAGTCAGTGGAAATTAAGGAAAGCGTTCAGGATGCGTCCGTGAAGGAGATGCAGGCGTTCCTCTTTACCTTGACCTGCGAAAAGGGTAGCGGAAACGCCGCTGCCGACAAAGCTGCGGGGAAGGCGAAATCCTAGAGTTGCAGGCTTACCTAGATAGGCTTGAGTTTCGGAATCCGGAATTTTAGAAGGCGGACTATGGCGAATCTTGGGGAAATGACGAGCGAAAAGCAGTGGTTGGCGGCAGTGGGCGGCGTACTCCTGCTCACCGCAGCTATCTACTTCACGCTGTTCCGCAGCATGCGGGATGCAAACACAACGGCACAGACAGCGCTGACCAGTAAAGTGGCGGAAAACGCTCAACTCGAGCAGTACCGTCCCAAGCTGGCTGATATGGAGCGCCAGCTGGCAAACCTGAAACAGCAACTGGAGATCGAGCGCAAGATTGTGCCCGACGACAAGGAAGTCGAGCAGTTCATCAAGATGGTCGATGGCGAAGCCGTCAAGGCAGGCATTGAAATCCGCCGCTATACGGCGAAGCCGGTCAGTTCCAAAGACTTCTACTCCGAGATGCCGTTCGAGCTTGAAATCGACGGCCCGTATTACGGCGTCCTGAACTTCTTTGATCGCTTGGGGAAGACGGAACGCATCGTCAACGTGTCGAGTTTGCTGATGGCCAATACCAAGAAATCGGTTGAGGCCAAGGCGAAAACCGTCTACCAATACAATCCCAGCGAAAGCGTAGTGGCGACTTGCACAGCTACCACGTTCTTTAGTCACGACCTGACGCCAGCGGCCAGTGGCGCCAGCGCTAAGCCCGGAACACCAGCGGGGGCGAAATAAGGATCCCTATGAAACTCAGCACAGCAATTCTGATGGTCACACTAACGACGGCGGGAACCGCATGGTCACAGTCGCCCAACATCCTGCAAGACGTGCGCGACAAAATGAATGGCGTGCAGCAGCAGAAGAAGGCTGCCAGCGATGAAGCCCTGGGCATAACCAAGGCGAAGGCTGCAGCTGCCAAGCCTGCGGCGGGATCTGCGACGAAGCCAGCCAGTGCGCCAGCCTCTGCGAAGGCGGCGGCTCCGAGCAAAGCTTCAAGCACTCCCGCGGCGAAAGCTGCGCCGGTCAAGACGGCTTCGGCTCAACCTGCAGCAGTGAAACCTGCGCCAGTGAAGACGGCTTCGGCTGTAGTTACCAAAGCAGTTCCGGCGCCGGCAAAGACGGCTGCATCGTCTGCAGTGGTGAAAGCTCCGGCGAAGAAGGCGGCGGCCAAGACAGAAGTAGCGAAGAAGGATGCGCCCAAGGCGGATGCCGCGAAGAGCGTCACCAAGGCGGATTCCAAGAACGACAGCAAGAAGGCGGCCAGCGCGGAAAACGCTAACGACAAGAAAGAAGAACGCTACGTTACAGCAGGCAACCGTCGTGATCCGTTCGTCAGTCCCATCGTGCAGCACATGGCCTCCACTGGCTGCAGCACCGGCAAACGCTGCCTGGCCATCGACCAGATCGCGCTGCGCGGCGTGGTCAAGTCCGATAGCGGCATGATCGCCGTGGTCGTCAACGGTCTCGACAAAGCTTATTTTCTGCGGGAGAACGATCCCGTGTTTAACGGATACGTGGTCAAGATCAGCGGCGATTCCATCGTGTTCAAGGAAACGGTCCAGGACAAGCTGGGCCACCTGAGCACGCGCGAAGTCGTGAAAAAGATTACGACCCCGGCAGTCTAGCGCTGGGTACAAAAGCAATTTGAAACAAGGTTTTTTCAGCAAAAAGATTTGGCACGAACATTCTTGGCACTAAGAGACACGCGGCCTCCAAGCCGGGTGTGGGGAGAAGCGAGATGCAGAAGCAATTGCTGGCTGTAGTTCTGACGGCGCTGCTGACCAACCAGTTGGCACTAGCCGAAACCTTAGGCGCTGTGAGCGCGGACCGCGCGGCAACCGCGGCCCAAGCCAACGGCGCGCGAGCCGACCTCAAGCGCGTGCAAGTCGCTGGAACGGGCGATGGCCTGCAGGTGGAAATCACCTCGAGCGCTCCCGTCGTGCCGCAGGTGACCACGCTGCCGAATCCACCTCGGCTCGTGCTCGATCTGCCCAACACCGCGCTGGCCACCAGCTCGCGCCACATCGCAGTCGACCGCGATGGCATCAAGGCCGTGCGCCTTGGTGAGGGTGCCAGCACCGTGCGTGTCGTCATCGACATGGCTAGCACTCGCGACTACGAAGTTAAGGCGGACGGCAATAAGCTGATCGTCAAGTTCAAGAGCTCGGCTGTCGCTGCGAATACGGTCACACCCGTAGCCCAGCCAGCTGCGCCGAAGGCTGCCAAGGTGGCCGCCGCACCGGTTGCGCCTGCGATTGCTGCCCCTGTGAAGTCCGTCCCGACGACCGTCGCCGCAGTTGCTCCGGCCAAGGACGTCAAGGCCACGCCGACAGCTTCGGCCACCGATTACGTCGTGATCGAGCCAACCTATAAGACGGTGGATGCCAGCGCCGCCGCAAAGAATGCTGCCTCAAACGACGCTACGCCCACTCCGGTGCGCGCCATTGAAGCTGCGGCAAAGTTTACGGAAGCTCCACTGACAGGCCTGACGTCCACCTCCAGCGCGGCCATGAAAGCGGATGATGCGGCGCCAAAAACAGAAGCAGCGGTGAACCTGGCCGCTGAACAGAAGACGCAGCGGCAAGCTCCGCAACCCGCCGCCGTCGGTGCCAAGTACACAGGCGAGCCCATCTCGGTCAACCTGAAAGATGTCGATCTCAAAGACTTCTTCCGCCTTATTCACGAAATCAGCGGCCTGAACGTTGTTCTGGATCCGCAAGTCAAGGGCACGCTCACTCTGGTTCTTGACGATGTACCGTGGGATCAGGCGCTGGATATCGTTCTGAAGAACAACGAACTCGACCGTCATCTCGAAGGCAACGTACTTCGCATTGCCACCGTGGATACACTGAAGCGTGAAGCGGAATCCCGCCGCGCTCAGCAGGAAGCGGAAACCCTGGCCGTGGAAAAAGTTACGGTCACGCGATTCCTCAGCTATGCGCGCTCCAAAGATGTGGTTGCCACGGCCAAGAAGCTGTTGAGTCAGCGTGGTGATGTCATCGCGGATGATCGCACCAATGCTCTGATCGTGCAGGACGTTCCTTCCGTGATCCCCAACATCGACCGCTTGCTGGCACAGTTGGATCGCAAGACGCAGGAAGTGGAAATCGAAGCTCGCGTCGTCGCTGCCACCCGCAGCTTTGCGCGGGACATCGGTACGCAGTTCGGCTTCGGCGTGGGTAACGGCCACACCGCACTGGGCGGCGCTTCCGGCGTAGGCAGCTCCAACACCAACGTGTTCGGGCAAAACCCGCAATACATTACAGTAGGCGGCACCGCCACCACGCCTGGAACTCAGATTCCGTTGTTCTCGAACCTGGGAGCACTCAGCCCCACCAGCGGTCTCACGTTCCTTAACTTCTCCAACAACGTACGCCTGGACGCCGTACTCACCATGGCGGAGTCACGCGGCTTGCTGAAGATTCTTTCTCGTCCTAAGGTAGTCACGCAGAACAACATTCAGGCCGTCGTGAAGCAGGGTACCAGAATCCCGATCACGACGCAGGGGCAGCTGAATGGTCCGACGACCGTGACCTATGTGGACGCGTTCCTGCGCCTCACCGTAACCCCGCAGATCACGTCGGAAGGCACCATCTTCCTGAACGTCGATGTGGAAAACACCACACCAGATTTTGGTCGCACCAACCAAGGCAACCCCACCCTGATTACCCAACAGGCTACTACGCAGGTTCTGGTCACCGATGGCGGCACAGTGGTCATTGGCGGTGTGATTCAAACCCAAAACAGCCTGAGTGTGTCGCAAGTTCCGCTGCTTGGAGATATTCCGTACCTCGGAAATCTGTTCAAGCGACGCAACGTTTCGACTTCGACGCAGGAGCTGATCTTCTTCATCACTCCTCACGTCATTCAGACATAGCAACTTCTACTAAACCACTTTTCACGACGTTAAGAAGCGTACCTGCTGGCGTCTCTGGCTTCGGTCAGAGACGCCGGTAGGGATCGCAAGACCCCTTCCCGCAGCCTCCCTATCTACCTTCGCTACTGCCCTCTGAATCATCCTCTGCGTTTCTCAAGTAGAATCAAGAAGCTCTCGCAATCTTTACGCAATGGACCACAAACGACGTCTCCGGGATCTCTCCGTTAGCCTCGCCGAACATCGTATCGGCTATCTCCTGATTACTCATCTGCCTAACGTTCGGTATCTCTGCGGCTTTACGGGCAGCGCTGGTGTCCTTCTGCTAGGCGGGACCGAACCTGTTTTCTTCACCGACGGACGCTATACCGCCCAAGCGCAAGCTGAGGTGCAAGGCGCTCGTGTAGTTATTGAGGCCAAGTCTCCGCTGGTCGCCGTTGCAGCCTGGCTCAAGCAGTCCCGGCGCAGTGGGGTCCTGGGGATCGAAGGTGAGCACCTGACGGTGGCTGCCGAGGCACGCCTCCGGGCGACGCTCCCCAAACGCCTGCGCCTGCGTGCTGTCTCGGGGATGGTTGAGCGCCAGAGGATGGTGAAAGATGCTGCCGAGATCGAGCGTCTCCGGCGGGCCGTAAAGCTCGGCTCCAGCCTGTTCCTGCCTGCGGTGAGAACGATCCGTCCCGGAGTTCCTGAATCGGTGGTGGCGGCCAAGATCGAGTATGCCGCCCGGCGCGCTGGAGCGGAAGCCATGGCCTTCACCACCATCGTCGCAGGAGGCGTGCGATCAGCGCTGCCGCATGGCCACGCGTCGCCGGCCCCTCTCCCCAGCCAGGGGTTCGTCGTCCTCGACTTCGGTGTTATACTTCGTGGTTATTGCTCGGACATGACCCGCACCGTAGTTGTGGGTCGTGTTACCAGTCGGCAACGTGAATGGTACGCTGCGGTGCTGGAAGCGCAGTTGGCGGGGATTGCCTCTGTGCGGACGGGAGCAACTGCGGATGACGTCGACAATGTGACCCGCAAGGTGCTGAAAAAGAACAAGTTAGCTAAGTATTTTACGCACTCGACGGGGCACGGAGTAGGTTTGGAGATTCATGAGGCCCCGCGCCTGGCCGCTGGCCAGGAAGAAGTCTTAAAGCCCGGCATGGTCATCACA
The DNA here is from genome assembly GCA_025352065.1 of Acidobacteriaceae bacterium. GTDB lineage: Bacteria > Acidobacteriota > Terriglobia > Terriglobales > Acidobacteriaceae > JANXUC01. Next base: position 147,386 of record JANXUC010000002.1, read on the forward strand.
ATTGAGCCCGGTATTTACGTTCCGGGGCAGGGTGGCATTCGAATCGAAGACATGGTGGTGGTGACCGAAACGGGATGCGAAATCCTGACCACCGGAACGAAAGAACTGATCGCGATCTAGGAATCGCGACGTTGAATCGATTGCATTGAACCGATAACGATGAATCTAAAAGAGATACGCGAATTAATCGAGTTCTTGAAAGAGCAGGACATCGCCGAGTTCGAACTCGAACGCGGTGACGTCAAAGTGCGGGTGAAGCGGGGCGTGGAACCGGTTGTGGCAGCAGAGATGCGCTACGTGGCGATGCCAAGTGCATCTGCAGCTCCTGCTTTGGGTGATGTTTCGGCCCCTCCGCCTGCTGCCGCTTCCGTTGTTACTGCTCCGCCAGCCAAAGCGGCAGACCCGGAGGAGGGTCTCCATATGGTGAAGTCTCCCATTGTGGGCACTTTTTACGAGTCGCCCTCGCCGGGCGCTCCGCCGTTCGTCAAGCCGGGAGATAAGGTCACACTCGGGCAGGTCATCTGCATTGTGGAAGCCATGAAGTTGATGAACGAAATCGAGTCGGACGCGGCGGGAGAAATTGTCAAGATGCTGGTGGATAACAACCAGCCCATCGAATACGGTCAGGCGCTGTATGCGATCCGCCCCAGCATCTAAAGGACAAGCTTCCACAGAATCCAGATGTTTAGAAAAATCCTAATTGCGAATCGCGGGGAAATTGCTCTGCGCGTCATCTGCGCCTGCAAAGAACTGGGCATCCGCGCCGTCGCCATTTACAGCGAAGCTGATCGCAACTCCCTGCATGTACGTTTCGCCGATGAAGCCATCTGCATCGGCCCGCCGCCCACCGCGAAGAGCTATCTGAACATTCCGGCCGTCATTAGCGCCGCCGAAATCGCCAACGTCGACGCGATCCACCCCGGCTACGGCCTGCTTTCCGAAAACGCGAACTTTGCCGAAGTCTGCGAAACCAGCGGCATCAAGTTTATTGGCCCACCTCCGGAGCTGATCCGGCTGATGGGCGAAAAAGAAAAAGCTCGCGGAGCCATGAAAAAAGCGGGCGTGCCGATGTTGCCCGGCTCGGACGGCATCATCGCTTTGGCGGAGGAAGCCGTCGAATGGGCGCGCACGATTGGACTTCCCGTCATCATTAAAGCCTCGGCCGGAGGTGGCGGCAGGGGCATGAGAATCGTCCGCAAAGAAGAAGACGTGATACCGCTGTTCAAAGCCGCTGAAGCCGAAGCCGCCGCCGCCTTCGGAAATGGCAGCCTCTACATGGAGAAGTTAGTCGAGCACCCGCGGCACATCGAATTCCAGGTCCTCGGCGACATGTATGGCAACGTGGTCAGCTTAGGCGAGCGCGAGTGCAGCATCCAGCGCCGCCACCAAAAGCTGCTGGAAGAATCGCCGTCCACGCAAGTCACGCCCGAACTCCGCGAACGCATCGGAGGTATTCTCAGCAAAACCCTTTCCGGCCTGGGCTATACCAATGCTGGAACGGTCGAATTCCTGATGGATGAGAAGCGCGACCTCTATTTCATTGAAATGAATACCAGAATCCAGGTTGAGCATCCGGTCACGGAGATGGTCACGGACGTTGACTTGGTCAAGAGCCAGCTGCTCTTAGCCGCCGGAGAGCGCATGGAAGCGGTTCTCAACGGCCCAGTGATTCATCGCGGCCACGCCATCGAGTGCCGCATCAACGCCGAAAACCCCGACACGTTCGTGCCCTCAGCTGGCAAAATCAAAACCTTCCACCCACCCGGAGGCACCGGCGTCCGCCTCGACACCGCCGCCTACGCCGAGGGCGTGATCCCTCCGTATTACGATTCGCTCATCGCAAAACTGGTCGTCCGCGGCAAAGACCGCAGCGAAGCCATCTCCCGCATGTCGCGCGCGCTGGACATGTTTATTATCGAAGGCATCTTCACGACGATCCCGCTGCACAAACGCATTCTCGCTGACCCTGATTTTCGCGCTGGCCGGTTTGATACGACATTTATCGAACGGTTCTTGGCGAAGGGGAAAGAAGCGAAGGCGTAAGGCTCGTGTGGCAGCGGAGCTTGCTCCGCTGGGGGGTGGCGGATGACTGACTGACACCGCCCTCTATAACTTGTCATTCCGAAGGGCTTCAGCCCTGAGGAATCTGCTGTTTCCTCGCGGACCCCAATACCTTCAGGACTGGCATTAATCCGCATTTAGCATCAGACTGGAATAAAAAAGCATCCCGATGGCTAAGACACAAAATCGAATCCGCAAGCACTTCCAGTTAGACGCTGCAAAACTCAAGCGCGCTCAAAAAGCCCTCCGTGCCAAAACCGAAACGGAGACTATCGAACGCGCACTAAATTTGGTGATTGCCGAACACCGGAAAAATCGGCTGACTCACGAAGCCAACGTGCGCTTCGTCAAGAGTGGTATCGACATCAAGGATGTCTACGGCACCGTGACTAGAATTTAAAACAAAGTTCGCGCTATGTTTGTCCAGTCCAGACAAGAAACTTGCAAGCTATACTCCCTAGCCCTATTTTCGAGTAGGATTTGCACGGTATGAGCCCTTCGCGCGAAACGAGGAAAAGGTCCGCATTGCTGGATACGCGAGTCGTCTACTGCGGCTACAACTTGGATCAGCTCCAAAAGCTGCCGGACAACTGCATCGACTTGGTGTACATTGACCCGCCCTTCAACTCCAACAGAAACTACGAAGTGTTTTGGGGCGAGACCAAAGAGAAGCGCGCATTTGAAGACCGCCATGCCTCTACGCAGGCCTACATTGAATTCATGCGGCCGCGTTGCGAGCATCTCGCGCGAGTCCTGAAGGGAAGCGGCATTTTTTTTACCACTGTGACTGGCACGCCAGCCACTATGTGAAAGTAATGCTGGACCAAATATTTGGCGAAGAAAATTTCGTCAATGAGATCATCTGGAAGCGACAGTCCTCGCACAATGACGCCAAGCAAGGGTCCAAGCACATGGGCCGCGTGCATGATTCGATTTTTCTCTACGGCGGCGGCAAAGACTACTTCTTCCAGCACCTCTATCGGCCTTACGACCAGAGCTACGTCGACAATTTCTATCGTCATGTCGAGCCGGAGACGGGCAGGCGGTATCAGCTAGGCGACTTGACGGCACCAGGGGGTGGCGCACCCTCGAAGGGCAATCCATACTATGAGTTTCTTGGCATTAAAAAATATTCGCGCTATAGCGAAGAGAACATGCAAAAGCTGTGGACTCGGGGCCGTGTCGTGCAGACAAAAGCCGGCTCCGTCCCAAGGCTTAAGCGTTACCTCGATGAGGGTAAAGGAGTGCCGCTGGGATCGGTTTGGGACGACATTGGGCCAGTGCAAGGCATGGGAGACGAGCACCTGGGCTACCCAACCCAGAAGCCGCTGAAGCTTTTGGAACGCATCATCGAAATTTCCTCACAACCGAATGACATTGTACTGGACGCATTCTGCGGCTGCGGCACGGCGCTGGTAGCGGCACAAAACCTTGGCCGGCAGTGGATCGGGATCGATCAATCCCCGACGGCGTGCCGCGTTATGGCCAAACGCCTGCGGGACATCTGCCGTCTGCAAGAAGACGAAAAGCTGTGGCAGATCGGGCGAGGCTTCATTGTGCGCGACCTGCCTTGGACGGAGGAAAAGCTGCGCAAGATTCCACCGTTCGAGTTCGAGAACTGGGCTGTCATCGCGCTCGGGGGCATTCCCAACAAAGCGCAGGTGGGCGATATGGGAATAGACGGACGCATCTACCCCACATCTGCCATGCCCGCGAAGAGCGGCAAGAAAGCCGGGGAACTCGACTTCATGGATGCGTGGTATCCCGTGCAGGTAAAACAAAAAGACAAAGCGGGCAGACCCGATATCGACATGTTCGAAGCAGCGATGATGCGCGAAGATCGCGCGAAGGGATTTTTTGTAAGTTTCGAGTTCTCGTCTGACGCGCTGCGGGAAATAGACGCTTTCTTTCGTCGAGAACACCGCGTGATTATCCCTCTCACAGTACGGGAGATTTTGGACGAGGTCATTGCGCAGAAATTAGCTTAAATAGCAAGAAGAGGTCTATTCATCGTCTACACCTGACCCGCCTATTGTCATGCTGAACGAAATTGAAGCATCCATGACTGCGTCAGATATATTCATCGTTGCAAGGAATTCTCACCGCACCGCGTCCACAACACGTTGTTCCAGAATGTCCCGTAAGTATGCCTCTCCGCAGTATCGCTGCGTTAACAGAGGGGATTTTTCGCTACGCTCAGAGTCTGTGACTTTATTGCGTGTATTTCATGAGCGCGGCAATTATAAAGAAAGATATGAGCGAGAACCAAGCGGGAGTGGAACGCGAAGCAGGGGGAACGAAGCCAGCGGTGAGGTT
>JANXUC010000014.1 GCA_025352065.1 Acidobacteriaceae bacterium
CGGCAAGCCGCTTATGGCCCTTCATCTGGCGCAGAGCTTCTTCGAGGTAGTGAGTGGCTAAGTTCATGGCAACATTCTAGAACAGCAAGCGTTATGAGTTCGTTTGAGTTAGGACGTCCACTTCGCTTTGACCCCTTCGCCGATGAACGGCGCTTCGGTCTTTCGCAATTCCGCAGCCACCTTTTCCATCTGCCGCAGCGCCCGAAGATGATTTCGCCCAGCGATTTTCAGTACGTCTTCGTCAGAGTATCCGCGATGCAACAGCTCGGCGAACAGGTACGGATACCGCGTCACGTTCTCCAGCCCGGCCGCCATCGAGTCTAAAGCTACGTCGTCGAAATCGGCGCCGATGCCGACATGATCGATGCCCGCAACTTTGCGGATATGGTCGATATGGTCGGCAACATCGGAAATGGTTCCGCGCGGAGGAGCGTTTTCCTTTTCCCAAGCCGCAATCCCTTTTGTGATCGCGTCATCAGTATCGAAGCGAGCATGCAAGTTTTTCAAGGCCGCCGTGCGTTTCTCCTGGTACGCGGGGTTGAGTGGAGACACGAATTCGCGAATAAAGTTCACATGTACCACGCCGCCGTTGGCTGGCATCCTTTGCAGAACGTCGTCGGGAACGCTGCGCGGGTGCGGATCGATGGCGAAGGCATTCGAGTGCGAGAAGATCACGGGAGCGCGCGTAACACGCAGCGTATCCCGCATGGTATCGGGACTCACGTGGGAAATATCCGCGAACATGCCGAGGCGGTTCATCTCCTTTACAATTTTTTCGCCGAACTCGGTTAAGCCGAAGCGTTCCGGACGATCCGTGGCGGAATCGGCCCAGTCGATGTTGTCCCAGTGCGTCAGGGTCATGTAGCGAGCGCCGAGTTCATAGAAAGTGCGCAACGCAGCGGGAGAGTTTTCAATCATGTGGCCGCCCTCGACTCCGAACAAGCACGCGATGCGGCCCGCTTTGTGGATCCGGTCGATGTCATCGGCGGTGCGTGCCTGCTCGAGGTCGGGCGTGCTCTGGATGAATCGCAGCGCAACATCAAATTCGCGCAACGCCTCATGCAGCGATGTATGACTCTTCTGCGTGGCCGACTCGACAAAGATCGACCAGTACTGCGCTCCGATACGTCCTTCGCGCATGCGTGGAACATCCGCACACAGAGTCGGCTGCACTTTGCTCATGTCGAATGAAGTCAGATCGCCTGCCTTGGTTTCCAGAAACATGGAAGGCAGATCGTTGTGCGTGTCGATGAGGGGAGCCTTCTCCAGCAGCGCTTTGGCGCGATCAAGGAGCTTAGGGTCGACGGCAGCTGTACCGTCCGACGCGATAGCGGCGCTGGCGAAAAGAGATTGCGCGAAAAGTGCTGAACTACCGAGAAAACTTGTCTGTTCCAGAAAACGTCGGCGTGAGATCAAGAAGCGCTCCTTAAGTTTTTCGATCAATAGTTTTCGATCATTGATGCTGCAGTCAATGATGTTGAACTGAATGATGTCCAAATTGATGGACTATCCAAGCTCCCGATTGTACCGCCCGAGACTTCATCGGGTCGTTTTTCGGAGGGTTCTGGAAGACCGAATCAGGAAAAAGTCTGTGCGTCCAGTCAGTTTGTGCAAAAAACTGTTGACATTGTGTTCATATACCCCCAATATCTTGGGGTGAGTCTTCTCCTCATGCTTTTTGTGGGGTAGTGGATCACAAGGGAGAATCTTTTAAGGAGGAGCTCAACATGGCTACGAAGAAAAAGGCTGCAAAGAAAAAAGCAACGAAGAAAAAGCACTAAAAACGGGCAACCGCTTCGTTGAAAATCAGTGGGCCTCTGGCGGGACGAGCTTCCCCGGAGGCCTTGTTTTTTGCCCCAAAATAGCCCGTTTATGCCAAGTGGAACTTTCGGGCAGTTGCAGCCGCCGCTCCAGCGTGCTACAACGCGAAGAGCAGAGTTCTCATGCCGGCCTCCAGAAAATCGTCCGACTCGAAACCCGCGTCCGCCAAGCCCGCCGCTGCCAAAGCGATGGTGGCGAAGAAGGAAAAAGAAGCGGAGATTCTGATTCCGGACAAGCTCTACTTCCGGATCGGCGAAGTTTCGCGCCTGTGTAAATTGCCCGCATATGTACTGCGATTCTGGGAGACGGAATTTCCGCAACTGCATCCGGTGAAGGGCAGTACGGGGCAGCGCATGTATCGGCGCCGCGATGTTGAGACCGTTGTGAAGATCAAGCAGTTGCTATATCAGGAAGGCTTTACGATTCCCGGAGCGCGGCAGCATCTACGGGCGGAAACAAAACTGAACAAAGGCCAACCGCCGCTGCCGTTTCCCAAGCAGGCCGCGCCGGATTTGCAGCGGCTGCGGGCGGGCTTGCAGGAAATTCTGGAAATAGTTTCTGCGCCGAGATAGCAATCTCATGTGGCAGCGGAAGTTCGCTCCGCTGAGCCCTTGATCTTGCCGATATGAGAACAAGGGGAGGGTGGGAGGCAGGAATCTCGAACTACTTCTGCGCCACCTCAGCCTCAGCTTTCTTCAACTCGGGCCGGGATTCGTCATGCCAACTCCTGTGGCGGCACGTAAAATGCCGCTCTTGCATTGGATGCGGCGCCCGGCGAAGCGTTGCGACCGCGTCCCCTCCCTGTATTCTGCAAGGAACTATGCCCCATGGTAACTACTCTTGTGGCGATGGAGTTCCGTCACGCGCCGGAAGCAGCCTTCTGCAAGCGGCGTACAATCAACTGAGTCGGACTTTGCACTTTGGAGGCGTTATGGAAAACCCAAAAGATGAACATGCGGAGTTGGTAAAGATTTTCGACTCCGAACAGGAGTCCGAGGCGCTGGTCGTGCATGGTTTGCTGGAATCCGCTGGCATCCAATCCCAAATGACCTCGCTCAATCTGCAGCAAGATGTTTATCCCGGCTTGAGTGGAGTCATCCTGCGCGTACCCGCCAATCAGGCCGAGGAGGCTCGCAACGTCATCGAACAATATCGCGCGCACCCGCTGGCCGACGGCGAAATCATGGAAGCCGAAATCAAGGACCCGCCAGCGCAGGCGTAACCGATTACTTAAGAAGAAACTAAGGTTCGACGCTGGGATTCTCGCCCTCTACTGCAGTGGCCTCTTCCGTTTCTTCCCACTCGCATTTGCACGCCAGGCAACGCCACGCTTTTCGCTGCAAAGGGAAAGGCAAGTGAAGCCATGCGCTGGTGTATGCGATGGGCTTATTCAGTTCCTCGAACGTTATATCCAACGATTGGCATTTCGGGCAACGAGGTTGGTGGTATGCGCCGATGCCTTCCACGTCGAAGTCTTCCGGAATCGGTTGGTCCAACACTGCATTTTGCTACTTCGAGGTAACATTCAATTCCTGCAGAATCGAGGCTCCCTTTTGCTAGAAGAGCTTCCGGTAAGTCGCGGAACTTGCGGATCGTTGTCAATTTGTGAAATTCCAGAACATCTTCGGACGTCGAATCATTCAGTTCGACAGCCAAGCCACGGCGCTCGAGTTCTTTCTTTAGCGTGACGTGGGCCAACTCTGTCAGCGAGGCTGCGGATGCAGCGAGCTTCTGCACTTGTTCTTCCGACATTTCTGCATAGTTGCGCTCCAGCCTTTACTGTTCCGAATCGGAAGCCATAAACCCCCAATCACTGCGGATCGCTCACTATATCACTCAGCTCACTTGAAATCCGTCAGCGCAGGCGTAACCGTTCGTCCATCCAAGAGAAACGTCACCGCCCCATCCAGGTCGGTGCGATACGTCAAGACCTTCCTGCTACCCAACCGCTCCAGCACGTCCAGCTTCGGCAAGCCAAACGGATTATTCGCCCCCACGGAGATCACCGCGTATTGTGGATTCACCGCCGCCAAGAAATCTGGGGCAGCAGAAGTCTTGCTTCCGTGATGCCCCACCTTCAACAGCGAAGCCGCCGGATGCAACGTCGTCATCCGCGCTTCACTCACAGCTTCGGCATCGCCCTCCATCAACGCGGTGGTTTGGCCGTAGCGAATCTGCAACACAAGCGAATCGTTGTTGCCGGGTTTAAAGCTGTGCCAGTCGCGATCCGGCGCGAGAACACGAATCTGCGTTCCGCCAAACGGGAACTCGTCGCCCGCAAAATGTTGCTCCACGCGGATTCCCAGCGAGCGAGCCTCCGCCAGCAATTTTGCCAGATCGTCACTCGGCGGGATCACGCTCAGCCAAAGCTCTTTCGGGCGAAAACTTTTCAGGACGGAGTTCATGCCACCCATGTGGTCCGAATGCGCATGAGTCAGTGCCACAACATCGAGCCGCTTGAGGCCCCGCGACCACAAATAGGGAGACACAACATTCTCGCCAACATCGAACTCCGAAAGATGCGGCCCGCCCGTCGGCCCGCCCGCATCAATCAATAAAGTGTGTCCATCCGGCGTCACGATCAAGCTGGAATCGCCTTCGCCCACATCCATCGAAGTGACTTCCAAAACACCGCTACGAACATGCGGATGCGCCGGTCCCCAGCCGATCCACAACCCGCTCGCAGTCAGAGCGATCATCCCGCAGGTGGTCCACCACCAGCGTTTGCGAGCCAGCAGCATCGCGGCCGCCAGCGACAAACTGGTTGCCAATATCACCCACGGTTCTGGCGTGGCGACTCGAAGATCGGCGGCGCGCAATCCTCCCAGACCGTGCACGGTTCCCGTGATGCCTGCCAACGCGAGCCGCGTCATCACCGCGGGTATGCGCGCCAAGAAGGTGGAAATGTAGCCCAGGCTCACAGCAGCCACGGCGGCGGGCATCAGCAGTTCCGTAAGAGGAACAACCAGCAGATTCGCCGGCAATCCAAAACTGGTCGCGCGATGGAAGTAGTAGGCCATCGGCAGCGCCAAGGAAACCTGCATCAGCGCAGAAATTACGATCAGGTCATAAGCGCCGAATGCCAGGCCCAATGTTTCCAACACAACCCACGCGGAAATCTTGCCGCCCAGCCGTGTGATGCGCACCAAAACCATTCGAAGCTCGAGCCGAAACTGCGCCACCTTCGCTGGAAGAGAAGGATCATACTCTACGGAATCCAGATGCCGCAGCCCCGTGCGGTACGGCCCCGATGTCCGCTCCAGTATCGGAACACCAGCCGCCGCAATTACCAGCACACATAAAAATGTCAACTGAAAACTCGCCCCCAGCAGCGTTTGCGAATCCAGCAAAATGAGCACCAAAGCCGCCGCCCCAATTGCATTCAACATCGAGCGGTCGCGATACAGCAGTCGCGCCCCCAGATACACCGCCATCATCAGTACAGACCGCCAAACCGGCGCGCCCACGTCCGTAAGAATCGCATACAGAACCGCGAGCAGCATGGTGATGCAACTCGCCGCTACATCTCCCGCCCGCAGACGACGCAGCAACCAAAACGTGACGAACGCAAGAATGCTCACGTTCATTCCCGAGACCACCAAAATGTGGTATGTACCGGAACGTTGAAAGTCGGCTCGCGTGTCACGATCAATGAATGCATCGTCGCCAATCACCATCGCATCGACCAACGCAGCCTGTTCCGGCGGCCACAGCTTATGGATCATCGCGATAATGCTGCGGTGAACGCGCGTACGCCATAGCTCGAACTTCGTTCCCGCGAATCCGGGCAACCGCTCAATCCTGTCCGCCCGCACCGAAGCGGATGCTGCCAGGCTCCTCCCCTGCATGTAGCTTCGAAAATCGAAGGCTCCCGGATTGTGATAATTATGCGGAAGTCGCAGCTTCGCGAAAAACTTAATTCTGTCGCCGTAATGGAACGCCGGGAAAGAAATCGCGCCATCCTCGACGGCCTTTTGCGCCAGGTCTCCTTTGATGATTGTCCCAGAAATTGTTTTGTACCGGCTTTGGGAATGGGCATCGGCTTCAGCCGTGCCACTCAGTTCGGAAATGGTCTGGGCTTTAGCCCCATAGGGAGGGCGTTCGATGGCTGCGGAGTCTATAGCTTTCGCGGTTGTAAAGACATACAGACGCAGTCCGGCCGGAACTGCGTCTTCGGTTTCCACGCGAATGGTCTGGCGCAATCCACCGCGCGATGCAGGCAGAACTTCGCCCTCGGTGGTTACGTGCGCGGTAATTTCAGTTTCGGAGCCACCGCCGGTGAGCGAATTGTTTTCAGTTACAACCGGCAGCCGCAATTGCGCCGTCAACATCGCAATACAGGCCAGCGACGTCATGGCCAGCATCTGTGCCAAACGCGGGTGCCCGCGCGACAAAACGGCCGCCGCCACCAGGAAGACAACAATCGTCGCCATCCACCAGGTTGCAGGCCGCCAAATGTGAGGAGCCACAACAATCCCAGCGCCGTAAGCCAGCGCCGCCCAAAGCAAAGGCTGTCGCGGAGTCGCCGACAAAGGGCCCGCCGCATTCGTTTGAGATGCCAAGAGAAGGATAGAAAACCGCGCAGGCCCAGGCGCCCTCGCCTGGGCATCGGGCGAAGCCCGAATCCTGCCGAGCTACCAACCCAATTCTATTCCTGAATTCGCTCTATGGAACATCCGCGACAATACAAATATCGTGCGCGTTTGCCATTTCGGGAATCGCAGCGCCATCCAACAGCAAACACTTGCCCGCATCCACCGCCAGACACGACGCTCCCGCCAACCGCATTGCTTCAATTGTCTTCTGCCCAATTACCGGCACGTCAAAGCGCATATCCTGATTCGGCTTCGCCACCTTGACCACGGTCAGTGCCCGGCTCAACGTAGATGCCTCGCCAGTGGCCTCCAGGGTGGCCATGAGGCGTCCGGCGCGTTCGATGGTCGCGTCCGTCCCCTCCATCGCCTCGACAGCCACACAGGCCGCCTCGGCGATCACAACGGTTTGCCCAATGTCGTACTGTGCCAAATGGCGGGCAGCAGCGCGGCCGTAAGCAATATTCTTCAACTCCTGCTCAGTAGGAGCGCGCCGAGTAAGCACCCCCGGCTTCGCTAGCAGAGGTTCCAGCAGCGAGGTCGAACTCTCCAAAACAATGCCTTCGTCGCCCAGCACTTTCGCCACCGCTCCCAGCAGCGCGTCGGTGTTGCGTGTGGCCAAGGAAAGCAACAACTTAGCCAGCCGCCAGTCCGGACGAATGCTGGAAAAAATCTGTTTATGCTTCACCTGCCCCGCCATCACGGCGCGGGTCACTCCCTCTTTGTGGAAAGTCTCGATCAGTTTGGAAAGCTCTCCGAGCGAGAGCCAGTGCACAGCCGCCGCGCCATGCGATTCAATGTCGGCAGAAGCCTCTTCCTTGATCGCCGCCACGACTACCTCAAATCCCTGTGCGCGAGCCGCATCAAGTACCAGCAGAGGAAAGCGACCGTTCCCGGCGATGAGCCCGAGACGCTTCGACGTGGAAGACATGCGGCTAAGTGTAAACCAGACAGGAGCAAGGCGGGCATTTCTGCCCGCCTCTTTCGGGGGGAGGAAAACTTGGTGTAAGTGTTTCTACCGCGCTACTTTAGCGGACGATAAGCACGCGTCTCAACGGCGCGACGATCAGGAACTTAGTTGCCCCAAACGGCGACGCCAGCTTTGGTGTTCGTTTTAATCTTCATGATGTGGCTCCTTGGCTCAGATTTCGTTCCCGCTTACGTAAAAGATAAATGCATGGCAGTCGCCAAACTGCGATGCAGCATTCTCTCTGCGTATCTCATTGAAAAGACAACTCGGGAACGAATCTAAAGAAACGCTAATGCACGACTGGAATCCGAAAACCCTAACTTCGATGCGGGATTGCCCAACAAAAATGTTAGGTAGCAACTCGCCAGTCTAGCCGTAAACCAACTCAATCCTCACCCGGCGTCCCACAATCGCCGCAGCCCGCTGCAAGCTGGAGAGGGTGATGTCATTCTTAGCGTCCAGCAACCGGTCCACCTGCGTCCGGCTTGTCTTCAGCAGAGCGGCCATGCGTGTTTTAGAGATTTTCTTTTTCTTCATGGCCTCGGCAAGTTGCCATGCCACAACTTCTTTCACAGCTTGGGCCTGTGCTTCGTCAAAGATGCCCTCGTCCTTCAGAAAGTCATCGATGCTGGAACCCATGTGTTTCTTGCTCATCGCCCCAACTCCTTCTGACGCTTCCGTGCCATCCCCAAATCTTCAGTGGGTGTGGTGCGCGTTTTCTTAATGAATCCGTGCAACGCAATCAAGTGCTCGCGGTGAAGACAAAGAAGCACGCGCGCGGTGCGCTTCGTTGGCAGGTCCGTACGCACTTCCCACAAGCCGCTTCCCAACGGACGACAGAGGGGCATGCCCACGGGCCAGCGCCATTGCGCTCGCAACAGGTCCTGGCCAATTCTGTGGCGTTCCGCTTCCGGTAGGTCTTTCAGCCACTCGCGCACTGGTTCGCTTCCCGACAACGTTCGGAAGAAGACAAGCGCGATCTTCTGAGGCTGAGCATTCTCCGGCATGAATGCACATCATATGAAAGAGTGTACTTTATAAAGTACATTAAAGCAAATAGTCTACAAAGGCCCAATCTACTTAATCACGCCGCGCTCCGAAGCCTCAATGAAGCGTATGAGCATGGCCACATCTTCGCCGCTATCTGGTTCAGCCTTAAGCTTTTCCAGCGCTTGCGAGGTGTTCAGCTTCGACGCCAGCAGGACTCTATATGCGTGATGAATCTTCTGCACACGCTCTTTGCTGAAGCCGCGGCGCTCCAGGCCTACTGCGTTGATTCCATAGGCATGCGTATCGCGAGCGGCCGCCGATTTTGAAAACGGCAGCACATCCCGCGTGATCGTAGTCCCGCCGCCGATGTAGGAGTGCGCACCAATTCGCACGAACTGGTGCACGGGGCACAGCGCTCCAACCACGGCCCACTCTTCGACGGTGACGTGTCCTCCCAGAGTAGCGGCGTTGGCCAGGATGACGTGGTCGCCAATCTCGCAGTCGTGCGCGATGTGCGTGTAGGCCATGATCAAAACATGGCTGCCGACGCGAGTTACTCCGCGTCCTCTGACCGTGCCGCGATTGATGCTGACAAACTCTCGAATCTCATTGTTATCACCAACTTCGAGACGAGTCGGCTCTCCGGCGTAGCTCATGTCTTGCGGTGCCATTCCCAGCGATGTGAATGGGAAAACTTTTACGTTCTTGCCAATCCGCGTGGGGCCTTCAATGTGAACATTCGAAACGAGATGGCAGCCCTCGCCCAGCTCGACATCGGGGCCAACGATGCAATAGGGTCCAATCTTGCACGACTCGGCAACGCAGGCCCGAGGATCAATGATGGCGGTGGGATGAATAGGCATCGAAGGTTCGAAACTTACTCCGCAGCTCCGGGCGACATCGCCTTCCTCGGCACCACTCGGCAGGTAATCGTCGCCTCCGCCACGCGCTTGCCTGCGACAAACGCTCTGCCTTCCATACGCACGGCCGTCTCGCGCCACGCTTTGACCTCGACCTCGATGCGCAACTGATCTCCCGGCACCACGGGTCGACGAAAGCGCGCCCGCTCAATTCCTGTGAAGACCATCAACTTGCTGTCGCGATCGGCAATTTCAGTGAGCAGCAAAGCGCCTCCGGCCTGCGCCATGGCTTCCACCATAAGCACTCCGGGCATGATCGGAAATTCCGGAAAATGACCCTGAAAGTAGGGTTCGTTGATGGTCACGTTCTTCAGCGCGACGATCCGTTCCTTCCGCTTCAGCTCGACCACCCGGTCGATGAGCAGGAAGGGATAGCGGTGCGGCAGAATCTTCATTAAGTCGTTGATGTCCATCACGGTGACGTCGGCTGCGGCAGGCGCGGGAGTTTCAACAGCGGTTTGTGTTGTCTCAGTCATCCTTAGCTCTTCAAGAGCGAGATTATACTGGATGCCGCGCGTCGGAGGCAGATTTTTCAGCCACTTACGCCGGGACTTATCTGGATGAAGATAACGAAAAAAGCAATTCAAGGCCCCATGGCCGAGTACCTGAAGCACTTTGAGGCTCACCGCGATGCGCTCGTCGAGACCATCCGTCAGTTGGTTGAGATGGAGTCACCCAGCGACAACAAGGCTGCCGTCGACAAGCTCGGCCAATGGCTGGGCGCGCGATTTGAGAAGCTTGGCGGCAAGGTAACCTTCCACGGGCAGAAAAAGTTTGGCGATCATCTGCAAGCTGATTTTCCTGCGAAGACAGGAGTGCCCAAAGCGAAACCAATTCTGCTGCTGGGCCATTTCGATACCGTCTACGAACTGGGAGCGCTGGCGAAGATGCCTTGCAAGCTGGAGAGTGGTCGCCTGTATGGGCCGGGCGTGTTCGATATGAAGTCGGGCATTGCGTTCATGCTGCATGCGATTGAGGCGCTGCAAACTTTGCAAGGAGGGCTGCCGAGATCGGTGCGCGTGCTGCTAGTCACCGATGAAGAAGTGGGCAGCGATTCCTCACGGGCGATCACGGAGCGGCTGGCGAAGCAAAGTTCCGCCGTTTTTGTTCTAGAACCATCCGCCGGGCCCAAGGGCGCGCTGAAGACGGCCCGCAAAGGGGTGGGAGAATATACGGTTCGCGTGACTGGCCAGGCTTCGCACGCGGGGCTCGATCCATTCAAAGGCCAGAGTGCCATTGTCGAACTGGCGCACCAGATCACGCGTATCTCTGAATTGAACAAACAGGAATTCGGTGAGCCGAAGCGAGGACTTACCCTGAACGTCGGCATCATTCGCGGAGGCACCCGCACCAACGTGATTGCCGCCGAAGCCAGTGCCGATGTTGATGTTCGCGTCGAACGTCTGAGCGACGCCGCGAAGATTGATCGCAAGATGCGCGCGCTCAAGCCCGTCAACCGCAAATGCAAGCTGGAAATTACGGGAGGTCTGAATCGCCCTCCGATGGAACGCAGCGCAGGCGCGGACGCGCTCTTCGCCAAGGCGGAGCGGCTTGCGCTGGAGATTGGATGGAAGCTGAAAGAGACCGCAGTCGGCGGCGGATCGGATGGAAACTTTACCGCCGCGCTTGGGATTCCGACGCTCGATGGCCTCGGCGCGGTAGGCGATGGAGCGCACGCGTCACACGAACATGTGTTGATCGAAGCGCTGCCGCGAAGGGCGGCGCTGATTGCCGGATTACTGGCGGAGGGTTAAAGGTTTTCTCGAGTTTGGAGAGACGGCGGAATGTTCCACGTGGAACATTCTGTCGCAACCGGCTTAGCAGACGCTGGTTCGCGTTTTCATGTCGTCCCGTTGCGACTTGATCGCGCCGTTGCTCACAAGCGGTTGCTGGTTGTGGGCCAGCCTCGAACATCCCCACTCTAAATTTCACAAAGAACGCGAAATTTAGAATGGGCCACCTGAGCTTGAGAGATGGGAGTACGCGTTAAGGCCACGAGGAGTTCAATACCGCCGCTGAGTCGCGGTGCAAGCAGCGCTCAGGTTATCGACAAAGAACGTCGCGAACCTGGGCACCGTGGTAAAGCGTGTTTCGTAAATGCTGAAAAGTAAGATTTTTTTATCCTGACCCGGAGCGTTCATTGCGAAGGGGAAGGATCCCTTGCACCTGCCCTGCGATACCGCTCAGAGGCATTCTCGCCACACACCAGTCTCAAAGCGTGGATGCTGCACGGTGAGAATTTTTTGCGACAGTGAATACGACTGAAATTTGCCGGGGATTCCTCGCTACGCTCGGAATGACAATTCGTATTTATGAAACACGCCCCAGTAAATTCAATCCAGGTCAAAATAGAAAATCCCCGCCCTGTCGCAAAGAACGCGACAAGGACGGGGCACCCGGAACCGCCCGAAGCCCTGTCAGGGCGGAATCGTCGCTGAGGAGAGCGCGCATTCTCGCGAGGAGCGTGGCGTAACTCTTTGTGACAGGGCGAAGGCTTCGGGTCCGAACTCTTCCTTTGACGGGCGGTCCACCCGAGCCTAGAATTCCCTCAGCAGCGGATGTTGGAGTCCGCTGCGGGAGGATTTGCCTATGTCCGGGGGATCGAACCTGACCGAACTTTGGATCATCCTTGTGGTGGCGGCGCTCATTTTTGCTTCAGGCTGGATCGCCGATTTGGGCAAGAGTCTTTTTGCGCGCAAGAAAGACGCGAAGAGCGCAGCCAAGAACTTCCCAAAATAGGTCTATTGGGGATCTCGGAGCGGCGGTGTGCCGGGGCTCTGAGAAGGGCAAAACTTGTAGAGTTTGTTGCAGGGTTTGTTTCTCGTCCTGCAGGTTTCGTCTCGGCTTAGCGAGTCTTTTCCCGGTGCCAGCCTCGCCATGTCTGGTAATTGCGATGGCATCGTCCCTCGATATAGAATCGCCCACAACGAAACCACGATTTTCCTGGGTTGCCAGCCAGGGTTTATTTTATTGAAAACATTGGGCTTAATGGTGTGCCCAATGGCAAAAAGGATAGTTAAAGATTGTAAATTTGAGGCTTGCTGGCCCGCGCCTCGGTTGACCCGGTCAGGAAACGTTGTCCGTGCAGATTTCACCTGAGATCGCGAGAGTTTGGCGGAGGCTATGCAACAGCAAACTAGCGTGAACCCTGCAACGGAAAACCTGAATCTGGATTACGGCGCCCTACTGGCGGCCAGCCGGCGTCTGGACCCCGCGAAAACCAGTCGAAAAATGAAGATTGCGCTGCTTTCCGATGCGGCCACGCAGAGGTTTGTTCCGGTTCTGCGGGTGTTGTTCCATCGTCAGGGAGTGGACGCTGAGATTTACGAGGCGCCTTTCGACGGGCTAGAGCTCGAGATCTACAACCCGGCGTCGGGGATTTATCAATTCAAGCCGGATTTTGTTGTGGTGTTGAATTCGGTGCAGGCCCTGCGTGCGAACTTTCTAAAGCGGACGGGTGATTCTGTTTCTTTTACGGAAGAAACAATTGCTCGGATGATGAAGATTTGGGATGGCATCCACTCGCATTTAACGGCGACCGTGATTCAGAGCAACTTTGTTCTCCCTTACGAGCGTTTTTTCGGCAATTTCGATCACAAAACGCCGGAGTCGTTTTATGCGACGGTGGGGAGCATCAACTCGAAGTTGGTGGAAGCTTCGCGATTGCGCGGCGGGGTTCTGATCAACGATGTTGAAAGCGTGGCTTCCTGGCTGGGCCGGCGCGTGTGGTTTGAGGAGCGCTTTTGGGACAGCGCAAAGTATTTTTGCGCATTGGAATGCCTGCCTTATGTGGGGAAAAATATTGTCGATGTTGTGATGGCTGGCTTGGGGCGCGTGGTGAAATGTGTTGTTCTTGATTTGGATAACACGCTTTGGGGCGGCGTGATTGGCGATGACGGAATCGAAGGCATCCAACTGAGCGAGCACGGGGAGGGCGAAGCGTTTTACCGCTTCCAGCTCTACTTGCGCGAGCTGCGACGGCGCGGAGTGTTGTTAGCGGTTTGCAGCAAGAACGAGAAGGCGAATGCGCTGCTGCCGTTTGAAAGACATCCGGAGATGGTTTTGAAGCTAGAAGATATTGCGATGTTCGTGGCGAACTGGAACGACAAGGCCGACAACATTCGGCAGATTCGTGAAACCTTGAATATCGGCATCGATTCCATGGTTTTTCTGGATGACAATCCGTTTGAGCGCAATCTTGTGCGGGAGTTGGTGCCCGGTATTACTGTGCCGGAGTTGCCGGAAGACCCTGCGGACTACGTGCGCGCTATTTCGGAATTGAACCTGTTTGAGACGACTTCGTTTTCCGCGGAAGACAGTAAGCGGACGGAGATGTACCGTGCAGAGTCGCAGCGGAGGGAGGAGCAGGCAGGCTTCGCATCGGTCGATGAATTTTTGCAATCGCTAGAGATGCGGATGACGGTGGCGCGATTTGATTCGTTCCATTTGCCGCGAATCGCGCAACTGATGCAGCGCAGCAACCAATTTAATGTGACCACGCGTCGTCTTTCGGAAGTGGAATGTAAAGTCTTGATGGAAGATGAGCGCTGGTTCCCGCTCTATGCCAAGTTGACGGACCGCCTCAGCGATCACGGGCTAATTGCGGTAGTGACGCTGGAGGAGCGCGAAGATAGCCTTGCCATCCGAGACTGGCTGATGAGCTGCCGTGTGCTTGTGCGCGGCGTGGAACAGTTTTTGATGAATCGAGCGGTAGAACACGCGAAAAAACTGGAACTTGCGCGCATCACAGCGGAGTTTATTTCGACTGCCAAGAACGGCATGGTCAAAGATTTCTTTCAGCAGTTTGGGTTTGCTAAAGTTGAGGAAGATGGCGACGGGCGTTCGCTTTGGGTTCTGGAGACGGGCACCTACCAGCCGGCGCGTACATTTATTCGGCCAGCGGTCGAGGCTATAGCATCGAGTGTCTCTGGAACAGCCACGCTGTCTGCCAAGTAGACCGTCTGCTAAGTAGATCGAGCACGCCAAGGAGATTGTTCCGAATGCAAAGTGCGGGCAATGCCGAGATCATGGAGACGTTGACCGGAGTTTTTCGCGAGATTTTTGACTCTCCCGGCCTGGTCCTGCATGACGCCATGACCGCCACTGATGTCGAGAACTGGGATTCGCTCAACCACATCGACCTGATTGTGGCGATTGAAAAGAAGTTTAAGGTGAAGTTCACCACTCGGGAGGTCGCTTCGCTCAAGACGGTTGGCGAACTGGCGGGGTTGATCCAGCAAAAGTTGGTTGCCAAACCTTGATCTTTACATCTTTCAATTTCCTCCTTTTGTTGCCGCTGGTTGTGGCCCTTTACCACATTGTGCCGCTGCGCGGACGAAGTCTCTATTTGTTAGTCGTCTCCTATGCCTTTTATTGGATATGGAGTCCGGGCGCGGCAGCAGTCTTGGCTGCGGTTACATCGCTGACTTTCTATGCTGGCAAAGTCGTGGGAGATCCTACGGCGGAACGGCGTGGCCGCGTGGTTTTTCTGTATGCGATTGGGCTGCTCATTCTCTATCTGGCGATCTTCAAGATAGCGGCTGCTACTTCACTGGGACGAACGGTTGGAATTGCGTTGCCGCTTGGCCTTTCTTACTACACCTTTAAGTTGATGAGTTACATCATTGACATCTATTGGGGAAAGATTCAGCCTGCTACGAATCGAATCGACTTTGCAGTCGCTATCGCGTTTTTTCCGCAACTTACCGCTGGACCCATCCAACGGCCCGCCGATTTTCTACCTCAAGTCCCACCGCCGAGGACGATGGTTTGGCAAGGACTGTCGCGCATGGTTTGGGGACTCGCCAAGAAGATGCTGATTGCAGATAACCTTGCCCCGACAGTGAACTACGTGTATGCCCATATCGGTGGTTCTCAAGTGGGAGGACTTCACGGCGCCGCCTTACTGGCAGGTTTTTATCTCTTTCCGCTGCAGCTATATGCGGATTTTTCCGCACTGACTGACATTGCCCTCGGTATGGGTATGATGTTCGGGATTCAAGGGCCGGAGAACTTCAATCGTCCTTTCACTGCTTCCAGCATTAGTGACTTCTGGTCTCGCTGGCACATGTCTCTGACTAGCTGGCTGGCCGACTATGTCTTTACGCCGCTTCGCATGACGACGCGCTCCTTAGGAACGCTGGGACTGGTACTCAGCCTTTCCCTGAACATGGTTGCTATCGGTATTTGGCACGGACTGACTTGGGGCTATCTTGCATTTGGGTTAGTGAACGCCGCGTACTTTGTCGCCGACGCGCTGACTGCGCGCAATCGTGTGAAATTCTTCAAGACGCGCCCAAACTTGACTCGCTTGGGCAATTGGATGGGATGGTTGCTCACCTTTCATCTTGTGCTGCTTGGGCTTGTTTTTTTCCGAGCGCATACCGTCTCGGATGCAACTTGGTTACTCTCTCATGCGCTAGGGGGGCTAGCGCATGCCAAAGCTGACGTCTCGCACTTACTGGCTGCGACGGGAGCGAAAGTCCTTTTGGTGGGATTGGCAGGCTATGCTGCGCTCGAATTGGCGGAGCGCCTGCGTCCTGATCAATGGTGGCTGAGTTTCGAACTTACTGCCCCGACTTGGCTGCGATTGTCTCTCCAGTTTGTCACGGGAGCCTTCATTGCCGTGGCATGGGTACTGCTTACGATCCGATCTGGCAACCACGCCAGCCCGTTCTTATATCAGGTGTTTTAGATGGAGACCACGGCCATAGATCGAGTGGAGCAGTTCTCATGACAATCAATTGGAGGAAGGTCGCGAGTTACGTTGGTTCAGTACTCGCAATTACATTTGGCTGGCTGCTCTACGTCGAATCTGTGTGTTTTGTTCGACTCTGGGCGGCGGATCCGGGGACGGACTTAATTCCGCGCGATCGCCTAAGACAGGTTTACAACAATGCGGATTGGGTAGACGCTTTTGCCGATGAGTGGAAGCCTTCCAACGTATTTGCCTACAAGGCCTATGTTGGTTGGGAGCGCAAACCGTTTAAAGGACGTGCCATTAACATCAATGAGGTGAACATGCGCGTAAGTGCGCACTCCCATTGCGACAGTGACGCATACACAATATGGATGTTCGGTGGTTCGACGGTTTGGGGCGCCGGGACGCCGGATTGGTCAACTATTCCTTCCCAGTTAGCGGACATGTATGGGCAAGATGGACGTAAAGTTTGCATCCACAACTATGGTCAGCAAGCTTGGGTCAATAGTCAGGAAGTAGTCAAGCTGACTCTTGAACTTAAAGCGAGCGAGCGCAAGCCGGACTTAGTCATTTTTTACGATGGACCGGGAGATGTCTACGAAACTTACCAGTCCGGCAAGGCAGGATTGCACCAAAATTTTGACTCTATGGCGAGTATGTTTGAACGAAGAACCTCCGCTGGTAGCGGCGGCTTTCAGTACCTGCTCAACACGAACACAGCGAGGATACTGATGCAGAGCAACCAACAAGCTCGCATGGACTCGCGAAAAGATCCCAACATCATTGCACAGGCGTCGTTGCGGAATTACATGGACAACGTTCGTTTTGTGCAGATACTGGCGAGAGGGTATGGGTTCGAACCCGCCTTCTTTTGGCAGCCTACCATCTCGATGGGCCACAAGAGCCTGACTCCGGAGGAGCAGGCTGCCCGGGATGCGGCGAGTAAGCATTCGCCTGGCTTGGAGGAGGCCAATCAGGCCGCCTACACATTATTCGCGAGTGACTGTAAGGCGCCGTTGTTCTGTATTGTGGATGTGTTTGATCAGGCTAACGGCACCATCTACTTCGACGACGCGCATGTAGACGCAGAAGGCAATCGCCTGATCGCAAAGAAAATGTACCAGGCGCTGCATCGTCAGCCAGATGCCGCGCGTAGCATGGCGTCCACGAGCGCTATGGGCAGCCCTACTACGTTGAAGTAACAACCTTCAATCCTCGGAATCCATCGCGAGGCGAGGCCTTGAATCGCGTAAGCGCCAGCCTTGTCCATTGGTTCGCCGTGCGCGACGTAAGCCACGATCTCTTCCTGCTTTAGCGGCGTCATGGTAACGAGAGTTGTTTCGACGCGAATATCTTCGCGTGCCGATCGGCTCGGTTCTGAATTCGGTGTAAGCAGGCAGACTCCAGTGATAACTCGGTGCTCGCGCCCGGAAAGCAGGCGCAGCATACGGATGGCATCGCTTGCATCGACAGGTTTACCAATAATGGAATAATCCACCACGACAATCGTGTCGGCGCCAAGAACCTGATCGCCAGGGTGCTTTTCAAAAACTGTCCGAGCTTTTGCGAGTGCCAGGCGTCGCACGTAAACCTCAGGAGTCTCGCCCGGAAAAACATCCTCGGGCACGTTGGCTGGACGCACCGTGAATTCGATGCCTGCATTGCGCAGGAGTTCCTGCCGTCGCGGCGACGCCGAAGCAAGAATCAGCGCCATCGCCTAAGCGCTCACCAATTCGATCCGATTTCCGAAGGGATCGAAGATGTGACAGCGCGGAGAGTCGTTGAGAGTTCCGGCGTCCACGACTTCAACTCCAGCAGATCGCAAGCTTGTAACGAGCCCGTTATAGTTCTGACAAAGGAACGCAGGATGCGCTTTCTTAGCGGCGCGAAAATTCGCTTCCACTCCAAGATGAATTCTGGCAGGGCCGCTCTCGAACCACGCTCCGCCGAGGTCCGCCAGCTCAGCCGGTTTGGGAACTTCCACCAGCCCAAGCAGCCCTATGTAGAATTTGCGAGCCTTGTCCTCTTCGCCCGGAGGCATCGCTAACTGGACGTGGTCAATGGCAGTGAACGGCATCTCGCTCATTGCCTTATCTTACAGCGTCCTCTTACAGCGTACTCGGCGGAACCAGCTCCGTCGCCGCGCGGGACTCGCCGCACAAGCTCGCTATGGTAGCCGCGCCTGTTAGAATTGAAGTTCGACCCGACGCAGTTTCGATCTGACCCGCATGGACCGTAAGTACATCCGAAATTTCGCGATCGTTGCCCACATCGACCATGGAAAATCCACGCTAGCCGACCGGCTGCTGGAGATTACCGGATCGCTCACCTCGCGCGAGATGCAGGCTCAGGTGCTCGACTCGATGGACCTTGAGCGCGAGCACGGCATCACCATCAAAGCGCACGCCGTCCGCATGATGTATCAGGCCCAAGACGGCATCACCTACCAGCTCAATTTGATCGACACGCCGGGGCACGTGGATTTTTCGTATGAAGTCTCTCGCGCGCTGGCTTCGTGCGAAGGCGCGCTGCTCGTTGTGGATGCGTCGCAGGGCGTGGAAGCGCAAACGCTCGCGAACGCTTACCTCGCAATCCACAACGGCCTGGAGATTATCCCGGTCATCAACAAGATCGATCTGCCCAATGCGGATATTCCAAGAACGAAAGAAATGATTGAAAGCGCGGTTGGGATCGACGCCACCGACGCGATTCCGATCAGCGCGAAGACCGGCCAGGGCGTGGTGGACGTTCTGGAAGCGATTGTCAAACTGGTTCCGCCGCCAAAAGGCTTGCCGGAAAACCCGCTCCAGGCGCTGATCTTCGATTCCTGGTTCGATCCCTATAAGGGCGTGATTGTAATGGTGCGGGTTTTTGAAGGCACTCTGCGCCGGGGACAGAAGATCCGCCTGTGGTGGAATGGCCGTGTTCTGCAAGCGGAAACGCTCGGAGTGCTAACCCCCAAGCCGCTCGAAATTGAAGCGCTCGAAGCTGGAGAAGTCGGCTTCATGATGGCCAACAGCAAGACTGTGGCCGACACGAAAATCGGCGACACCGTCACCGGCGACGACAATCCAGCCAGCGAACCTCTGCCCGGATTCGAAGACATTAAGGCGATGGTCTTCGCGGGTCTCTACACCATCGAGGCGCATGAACACACACGGCTGCGCGATGCCTTGGAAAAATTGCGATTGAATGACGCGTCGTTCTTCTTCGAGCCGGAAAGCTCGGTAGCTCTTGGATTCGGCTTCCGTTGCGGCTTCCTCGGATTGCTGCATATGGAAATTATTCAGGAGCGTCTGGAGCGCGAATTCAATCTCGACCTGATTACGACCGCTCCCGGCGTGCGCTACCTGATCACGAAGACCGACAATAGCGTCATCGAGGTAGATAACCCATCGCGCTGGCCCGATTCAACCGAGATCGCAAAAATTGAAGAGCCAGTGATTTTGGCGACGATCCTGACAAGAGAAGAATATGTCGGCGGCATTCTGAAGTTAGTCGAAGACAAGCGCGGTCGTCAGAAAGCCTTCGAATATCTCAGTGCTTCGCGTGTAAAGTTGCTGTACGAACTGCCGTTGAACGAAGTTGTTCTGGATTTTTACGACCGCCTGAAGTCGGTTTCCCGCGGCTACGCGTCGCTGGATTATCACCTGGCGGGCACTTGGGTTTCTCCCATGACGAAGCTGGATATTCTTGTCTCGGGCGAGGCAGTCGATGCGCTCTCCATGATCGTCCATGCCGATTTCGCCTATGACCGCGGACGCGCACTGGCCGCCAAAATGAAAGAACTCATCCCCCGCCAGATGTTTGAAGTCGCCATCCAGGCCGCGATTGGCAGCAAAATCATAGCCCGCGAAACGGTTGGCGCCATCCGCAAAAACGTGATTGCAAAATGCTACGGCGGAGACATCAGCCGCAAACGCAAGCTCCTCGAAAAACAAAAAGAGGGGAAGAAGCGCATGAAGAAAATCGGGCGTGTGGAAATCCCACAAGCCGCGTTCCTAGCCGTGCTGCGGCTCGGGGATGAGAGCGAGTAGAAGTTGCAGCTTTCAGAGAACCATCGACCATCTCGATGAGATCCCAACTCTCATATAGGAGACGACCGTTCAACGACGTCCGACTCTGAGTTGCGAGTGCAATCGCAATTTACAATCCTCCCGCCGGTAATAGCAGCGGTTGCTTCACCCAATTGAAACATGCGGCAGGACAGTTTTTGTCAATTGCCCGTTTTGTGACAAGTCTCACCTCCACTCGCATTGGCTCAAGGTTCTTTGGCGCCGAAGGCTGGGGTACAGAATGGGGAAATTCGAGGTTCTGTGTTAGATCAATAATCTGAGCGAAGTTCTCGAAGGGTACGTCCGAATCCGTGGAGACATATAGAACGCGCTCTGCGCGTACCGCATAAATATTGGAAAGCAATGTGCCGAGTCTGTTGGCCTGCACCACTTCTTGGTTGATCGTCAGGCTGCCGTCTTTGGATAGGTGCAGGTGGATAAGCCTTTGGCTGCCCAACGGAGAGCAGGAACAGGTGTCCGAAACGACACGCACTGCGAAGCCTTGGGATGGGTGCTGGCGCTTCGCGATGGAAAGAAGCGCGCTGAACAATAAAGCAGCTGCCAAGCCACCGTAAAGAAATTTTCGCTTCAAACTTAGTCCCCTTTAAGGTATTGACCCCGGACTGTCCATAGACGTTCCGGGCAAAAGAAAGCTGTGAAACCAAGCGTTACGCTGGCGACAGTACCAGGATCAAATTGCTCCGATCATGGGCAGCAGGGGGTCAGCGCTCAGCGCCCCACCTCACTTAGTAGACTAACCTTCCCGCCAATCCCGTTATAAATTCAAAACGCTTCTCATCAGAGTGCAGACCTTCGGCTTGGGACCAAGTAAAGACGAACGGCCCGGCATGAAGGCCGGGCCGATTTCCCCTGGTCTTTACCAAGGAAGATGGGAGGTGCTGGAGCATGGACCGTCCAAAGTCCTGCCTCCGCATTGCGGTACACGTCGATTATCGACTTATACTCGCGATTGTGGCGCTAATCATCGTCGTACTACTGCTTCTAAGGTAGTACACAGTCCGCTTGGTGGGTAGCAACCATCAGGCGGTTTTACCTTCGAACAGCTACAAGTTTGGCAGTGCGCCGAGCCAAAGTCAACGCGCAAATAAGGTTTCGGACAGGCGAGGGTCATCGGACAGTTGGTTACGGGCCAGGACCATGATTCCCATTTTGGGAAGTTCCACCCGCGCCAGCCAATAGCAGATTCCTCAGGGCTAAAGCCCTTCGGAATGACAAACTTGTGAGGTGCGCTTCGCCCGCGCTGCTTCCACAAAGCTCTTGAAGATGCCCCGCGAAGGTTCGTCGCCGGTCGTGCGTTCCGGATGCCACTGCACGGCTAAGACGAAGTGTTCCGGCGAAGTCCCTTCCAAAGCTTCGATGATCCCATCTTCCTTGCAGCGAGCCACGACGCGCAGTCCGTTTCCAACTAAATCAGCGGACTGGTGATGGCTGGAGTTCGCTTGAATGTCAGCCGCCCCGGCAATCTCCGCCAGTTTCGATTTTGGATCAATCGTCACCCGGTGAGCGTATTCAACTTTGCGACCAGCGGAATGATTCACCGGGCCGGGGTTCTCCGAGGAAGCAAGACTTGCAGAAGAAGCTTTCGAAGCAGATCGCGATGCCGAAAACAAATCCGGAATATGCTGCACCAGCGTTCCATTTCTGTAAACATTCAGCGACTGCAAGCCATAACAGATCGCCAGCACAGGCTTCCGTGCAGCGTAAGCGTCATGCAGCAGAAGTTCATCCACCGTATCGCGTTTGGGATCGGCGGCGGCGGTTTCAGGGTTCTTGGCGGCGCCATATTTCGCCGGGGCCACATCAGCGCCGCTGCCGGGAAGCAACACCGCGTCGCAGCCAGCGATCAGCTTCATCACCTGTGCAGGCGTCTCGTCCAACGGGATGCGGACAGGCTCTCCACCAGCCTGTTCGACCGCCGCCTCATATTGTGGCAGCGCGCGGCCCGTGTAGTCAGGATTGTCGGACTTCGGAATGGGAATCGCGATTCTGGGTCGTGCAGGCATCTCTGGCATGGTGTGGCTCAGTTTTGCGCGCTAGCCAGCGACTTCCTCTGCTGGTAGAGGCGAATTTCCACGATCCAAGCGGCGACAAAGGCGCAGCTCCCCACCGTCACCGCGACCGGAAGAGCGAAATGCCGATAGGCCATCCGCATATCGGGCAGGTGCCCACGCACCACTCCAATTCCAGCCATCCCTATGATTCCAAAGAGTAAAGTGACGGCAAACGCCAGCCCAGTCAGGGCAAACGTGATGGCAAGAACTCGCGGCAAAATGGCCAGTCGGCTCAGCATGGGATTCTCGGCAGAGGGCATAGTCTCACCTGGAACGATGCCTCTAACTTACACCTTCCTAGCCACCAAAGACTAGGCTCCCCTTCCGGGCGGGGTGCGCTACAATCGAAAGATGGCTCCAGTAGTTTCGGCTTTGACGCGGACCCCCGCTGAGGTTGTTCGACAGACGCTGGTTTCGCACGCGCCGAATGGCATTGCCTACGCCACGGCAGGCGAAGTTACGCTGCCCACTCCCGACCTGGAGCGCATGATCGCAGCCGTGCCCAGCGCGGTCGCTGCGGCGCTGGAGCGCAAGGCCTATTATTTCGTGCCACTCACTGTCAGCCAAGGCGATGAAACCGTTATCGCCGAGCGCTATGACGTCGCTCTCAGCGATGATGCCGTCTGCCATAGGAATCTGAATCTGGGCGGTTCGCAGTGCGTATTCATCTCTACGCGCCTCATGGACGACAAGTTTTCCGTCGCCTTTGAGTTCTACATCAATGTAGGACATGCGTTGGTCGAGCGCGCCGGTATTCCAAAAGAGTTTTCCGACCTGGTGTGGAAGCAAGTCGAAGGCAACGTTCGCGGAGAGACTTCCATGGACGCCTGGGAAGCCCGCAAGGTCGCCACCGGAAATCATGGAGACACGGAAAAAGCCAAGAACGATTATTTCACCGCCACCTTCTCCGATGCGATTTCCATCTACATGCTCACGCTGTTGCTCGATGTGGACTATCTAGATCTACGCGAGCGCGATTATCAATTGCTAGCTCCGGCAGCTCTGGCGGAACGCCTGCGGAAAGTGGCAGAGCTATTTCCTGCGAATGCTGGATTTGAGTTCGCCGTGCTCTATCGGCGTCGAGGTAGCAATTAGCGCTGCCGAGTCCGAGTTCTCCAACCGAGCAGAGGGTTTGGGTAGGGCATAACTTCAGTCGTGCCGTTGGAAGTCTATAAATGTCCGGCTTCAGCCGCTGAGGGACGGTCAATGTTTCCGTGGCGCTTCTCTAGTCGATCCGACACCCTAAAAATCTGTAACTATTTGTGCCCTCGTTGAACTTCCCGCCTTGCTCCAAACAGCCGTTTATCCCACCGAACGGGCGTTGGTTTCGTTGCTGTGATCCGGGGAAAATCCGGATGCCGTTGATGAATGAGAACGTTGCGTTCGATCCCGCCACTCGGCACGGAAGGAACCAATAACACGACGCTCCGCATTTCTTCATACCATTGGCCTCCCCAAGCGCGGCTCGCTTCGCCATCGGGGTCGTCCCAATCGGGAAGCACTTCGGGGTGGAGTTCCTCGATCAGAACATTTGCCGGGATGTGAATCTGGATCGATGCGAACCCCTTCGGCACGCGGCCAAGATTGCTATGAACCAGAATCTCGAGCAGCGCCCCCGCGTAGGAAGTCGCGCCGTAAATGACATACTGCCCCTTCCGATTCCATCGCGCCCCGTGCAGAGCGCCGGTTCCGTCGAATAGAGGATGAATCGCACGCGCAATGCGCGTGACTTCGAGGGGAGCAGCAGCTCGCATTTCGCTCTAAACCGGCAACCCATATTCCAACTTGTCGAGCACTTGCTCCACCCGACGCGCTCCGAGCTCGGTCAACGCGGATTCGATCGGAGTCCGCCCACCAAGCTCAGGATGCGGTTGGGTGAGCCACTCGCGAGCATCCTCGCGGTCGTCCCAAACCATTTCCGCCGAGGCAATAACGCGTGCCAGCCGTTCCGTCCGCTCACTCTCCGCCGGACGGAGCCGCGAAACGCGCCGCTTGAACGTAGCCTGCGGCACGATGCGATAGAGAATCCGGTTACGCTCGCTGGCGACGGCAAAAACACGCTGTAGCGCGCGGCGGAGAGCCGCTTTCGGAATACCCCCTTCGACGAGATCCTCCAGGTCGCTAGCCGAGCGCACCTCGCGGCCGAGAACCGCGACACCGCCGAGAACCTCCGCTATTAAAGAAGCTTGCACCATAGAGCCTCCGAATAGCATCATTATATACCGTATTGTTGTCCAATTGATGCTTATACCAATAAGCTATTGAAATTAATGGCTTTACTGGCAATGATTAAAGGTCGAAGAGTGGTTCGGTGCCCCAGGTTCACGTCGTTCTTTGAGGTTAACCTGGGTGCTGTTTGCCCCACGACCCATCTGCGGTATTAAGTGTTACTGACCTCGGCGCGTGCTGCCGCCTGCAAGGCTACCGTCCAAGGAACGGACGTGAACGTCGGGCCCCGTTGTGCTATGCTGCGCGCTATGTGGCTGCGTCTTGTTCTCACTTTGGGTTTATTTGCTTGCTTGGACACTGACGGATTCTCGGACCAGAAAGCTCCCAAGCCACCCAAAGCCTGCTCGCAAAAGGATATCCAGCGATACGGGCGGCCAATAATGTTCCGCCGCCGCGACGGGGTGGCTTTTGGGATATCGACACTGCATACTACCGTTTCGAAAGACGGAGACTCGACCGTATATCTCTGGTTGTCCAACCAATCGAGGTTGCCGCAGGGCTACGATGTCTGCTGTAACGTGACGCTGTTCAAGAAAATCGAGGTCTTTGATTCTGCAGGGGTGCGCCTGGAAAACGCTTCGGACGTTCGACTCAAGGACCTACAAGACAAGGATCAAGCCTACGTTGAGGGCTGTAGTTGCTCTGCAATGCTGAATATTGCGCCCGGCTCCTGTAGCGTGGTCGATCAAGGCTCTTTAAATGCAAAAGGTATTGCCTACGACTTACGCCCCGGAAAATACACGGTGAGGGAGAGATCGCCGTCGGGCAGCAACTCAAAGCTCTCGCTTGATTCTAAAAAGGAAACAGACGGACTATCGATCACCGTAGAAGACCACTGACCGGTGGGTGCCCCAGGTTCGCGACGTTCTTTGTCGCTAACCTGGGCGCTGTCTGCACCACGACTCTGCAGCGGAGTTAATTTGCTCGTGACCTCGGCGCGTGCTCCCGCCTCCCAGGTTATCGTCCAAAGAACGGACGCGAACCTGGGGCACCGTGCTGACGAGGTGCCTAAGACCGTCTGCTTCTCCGAGGGCTTTTCCTCTTTTTCGGGCGCTGCGGATCTGGCCTCGGCGACCGATCGTTGGGACGCCCAGGACTCCTCGGCCTTGGCTGCGGGGGCCCTTTGTGCTGCGGCGGCTCAGGGTCTTTAATTTCCTGGTCCGGCGGTAAGAGAAGCTCGTTAGCGTTGGAATTCATCGCAGAAACTCCTTTCCTCAGCTTGAACATCCCACACTCCATCAAAAGTTGCAAAGAGTCGTGTGGGATATACGCCTCCGCCCCGGCGCAGGGCAGAAGTGAAGGCGTTCTTAACTAGTCCAAACCCACTTCACGAAGAGAATTAGTCCTATAAGCACCGTTATGGCTCCGACCAGCATAGACAGCAACCCAAAGAGCATGGAGCTACAACCGCCTTTTTGTCCCGCCTCTGCCGTTGAGAAAGAAGTGTACCCAACGACCCAGCACGCCAGTGAAGCCACTGCCACCACGGAAAATCGGACGGGCTGAAGGGCATATTGGAACAAAATTCTAGAGATAGGGAAGGGGGATTACAAGAAGAGGAGTGCTCGCCTTCCCTATGGAACCGTTACAATCTTCCCACCATGACCATCACCCTCCGCTCGTTCGCGAAAATTAATCTCGGGCTTTGCATCGGGCCGTTGCGGGCGGATGGATTTCATGAGTTGCGGACTGTTTATCAGACCATTGCCCTGCATGATCTTGTGCATGTTCGCATTGCGCGGGGCGAGGGCATCGAGATTCGGTGTGCTGACCCTCGGGTGCCGTTGGATTCTTCCAATACTTGCTTTCGGATCGCTGAGCGCGTGATGGCGGCGCTGGGAGCTAAAGGTCGTGCTGTCATTGAGATAGAAAAGCGGTTGCCGGTGCAGGGTGGGCTGGGTGGCGCGTCGGCGAATGGTGTGGCGGCGATGCTGGGACTGCAACGCGCTCTCAAGAAACAACTCACAGGTACCGAGCAGTGGCGAATCGCTGCGGAAGTTGGTTCGGACCTGCCTTTATTTCTGATTGGCGGTACCGTTTTGGGAATCGAACGTGGGGAGGAAGTTTATCCTCTGCCGGACTTTCCGGCGACTCCTTGCGTCATCGCCGTTCCCGAAATAGGAATCTCGACCCCCAGGGCCTTTGCTGACTGGGACTTACGAATTTCGACGAATGCGTTGACGCAACGCGATCCGTCCCATAGAATTAAGAAGTTCGGTCATGAGTTGTCTGCGTGGCTGAGTAGCCAAGGGTTAGGGTCGAAGTCAGGGCCAGTATCCGGAGCTCCTGCATTGCGCAGGGGCCGAGTTGGGAATCCACTTCTCAACCTCGTCCAAGCCGGGATCGCGAACGACTTTGAACAAGTCGTCTTTCCGCAGCATCCCGAATTGTTTGAGGTCAAGTGTGCGCTGGAGCAGTTGGGGGCGAAGTACGCTTCTCTGTCCGGTTCCGGCTCGACGGTGTATGGATTGTTTGGATCGCGCGCGGCAGCGGAAAAAGCTGCCCGGTCGCTGAAGAAGCGAGGGATTCCAGCACACGTTACGTCGACGTTGACGCGGGCAGGGTATTGGAAGAGAGTTTGGGTGCAGGGGTAAATCCCCGCCCTGTCGCAAAGTGCGCGACAAGGACGGGGCACCCCGAAGTTGGGGCACTCCGAAGTTGGGGCACCCTGGGTTAGTCGATTCACTGGAGCTCAGAATCGACAGGTTTTTGGGCCGTCGACTAATGGTAGGTCAAGTGCCTTTGACGCACTTTGTCTAGGTTCGAATCCTAGCGGCCCAGCCAAGATTTAGGCATGGCTTTTGGACATAGGCCTTCAGCTAGAGCCCTGCTGATAGCCGAAAGCGGAATTTTGCTCTTGTATTTGTGGTCAGGTAAGCATCGTCAACTCACGAGGCAGACAGACTATGGCAACCACAGTGACTCCGGTTGAAAAAAAGCAGCCGCAAGTGCAAGAAAAGCAAGGGCCAGACAAGCCGCAGGAAAAAATGGACCGGAACAAGCCGCGTCCACGCCTAGATGACAAGCTGAAAGTCTTCTCGGGGACGGCGAACGAGGGCTTAGCGAACGAAGTTTGCGATTTTTTGGGTCTTGCGCGCGGGCAGGCGTTCCTGACGCGGTTTAAGGACGGTGAACATTACGTCCAGATTCAGGAGAACGTTCGCGGCGCGGATGTATTTGTGATTCAGCCGACGTGCCGTCCGGTGGACGAGCACTTGATGGAATTGTTGTTGATGATTGATGCGCTGAAGCGCGCATCATCACGGCGAATCACGGCGGTGATTCCGTATTACGGATATGCGCGGCAGGACCGGAAAGACAAGCCTCGTGTTCCAATATCGGCCAAGTTGGTGGCCGATTTGTTGACAACAGCGGGTGCGGATCGAGCGTTAATCGTCGATTTGCATACGCCGCAGTTGCAGGGATTTTTCAATATTCCGGTGGACCATCTGTTCGCGTCGCCGGTGCTGGTGGATTACTTCAAGAAGTTGGCGCTGCCGAATTTGACTGTAGTTTCACCGGATGCGGGCGGCGTGGAGCGCGCAAGGTTTTTTGCCAAGAAGATGGATTCGGCGCTGGCGATTGTGGATAAACGCCGCACCGACATCAACGTGGCCGAAGTGATGCACGTGATCGGAGATGTTCGCGGGCGCACTTGTTTGGTGCTGGACGATTTGATTGATACGGCAGGCACGCTGGTAAAGACGGCCACGGCGCTGCTGGAAAGTGGAGCGACTTCGGTTTACTCCTGCGCATCGCATGCGGTGCTTTCGGGACCGGCGGTAGAGAATATTGCGAATTCGGCGCTTGTGGAAGTTGTCGTGACGAACACGATTCCACTTTCAGAAGCGGCGGCGAAAGAGCCAAAGATTAAGGTGCGATCAATTGCGGGATTGGTGGGCAGTGCGATCCGCTCGATTCACGAAGAGACTTCAGTTAGCAATCTTTTCATGTAAGAGCGCATTGAAGGCCGTGCGCGGCGGAGAGCAGCAGCAGATTCCTCAGGGCTGAAGCCCTTCGGAATGGCCAGAGTTTAGATTTTTATTTAGACAGGGAAAGCAGAATTTATGGCAAACGCAACAGTCAATAACACATTAGAAGCGACACCGCGCACAGCAACGACGAAGAATGCGGCGCGGCGGGTTCGCGTGGCAGGACAGGTTCCGGCCGTGGTGTATGGCGCGGGCAAAGCTTCGCAAACAGTTTCAGTGGATCCTCGCCAAGTGCAGAAGATTCTGTATTCGCAAACTGGCCACAACACGATTGTGGATCTGAAACTGCCGAACGAGCAAGCCAAGGCTATGATCGTGGACTGGCAGTATGAGCCGATCCGGGGCCATCTGCTGCATGTGGACTTCAAGCGGATTGCCATGGACAAGGCTCTGCGCATCAAGGTGCCGGTGCTGCTGAAAGGTGAAGCCGTCGGTGTGAAAGTGGATGGCGGAATTCTGGAGCAGGTTCTGCGCGAAGTTGAAATCGAATGCTTGCCCGCGGATATTCCGGCCAGCATCGATGTTGATGTCACGGAATTGACGTTCGGCAAGTTAATTCGCGTGGAAGATTTGCCGCATGGTGAGAAGCTGAAATTTCTCACCGATGCCAATCAGATGATCGCGCACATTGTGTCCGTGAAGGAAGTTGTTGTAGAGACGGCTGTTGCCGCAGTCGATGCGACGGCTGTCTCGACCGAGCCGGAAGTCGCCAAGAAGGGCAAGCAGGATGCTGAAGGCGCCGAGGGTGCCGACAAGGCTGGCGACAAGAAAAAAGACAAGAAGTAACGGGTTGGTATTGAGGCGTGAAACTTATTGTGGGCTTGGGAAATCCGGGCATCGAATATCAGCTCACGCCGCATAACCTGGGGTTCCTGGCGGTGAATCGCATCGCGCAGCAGTGTGGAGTTGAGATACGCAACCGCCAGTGCAGGGCGCTGACGGGACGGGCAGTGATCGCAGGCGAAACGGTGTTGCTGGCCAAGCCTGAGACGTACATGAATCTTAGCGGGATGTCGGTGCGCGAACTGGTGGACGAATACCAGGTCGATGCGACGAAAGACTTGATCGTGATTTACGACGAGCTGGATTTGCCCCTCGGAGCGATTCGCATCCGGAAGCAAGGCAGTTCGGCGGGGCATAACGGGATCAAGTCGATTCTGGGCGCTTTGGGCAGCCAGAGCGTGATGCGAATTCGGTTGGGGATTGCTCCTGAGCACGCATTGGGAGACGGCGCAAAGTATGTGCTGAGCGAGTTTCGCAAAGCGCAATATCCGTTGATTGATGAAGTGCTGGAAACGGCGTCGGAGGCGGTAATCACGATTTTGACGCACGGTGTTGACGCGGCGATGAACAAGTACAACCGCAAGGTCGAGCCGCCGGGCGGAGATGGCACGGACGGAAGTTAGAAATTTGGAATGCGCGATGAGTGGCGAGCAGGAATGCTCGCCCTACACAGGACGGAGAGAAAAGAATGCAGCAACGTATTTACGAAGTGATGTTTATTGTGCGTCCGGACATGGTGGATGAGGACATGGACAAGCTGGTTTCGTCGATCGAGACGCAGGTGACGACGGCTGGCGGTACGGTGAAGAGCCTGGAAAAGATGGGCAAACGCCGGCTGGCTTATTGGG
Source organism: Acidobacteriaceae bacterium (assembly GCA_025352065.1). Lineage (GTDB taxonomy): Bacteria > Acidobacteriota > Terriglobia > Terriglobales > Acidobacteriaceae > JANXUC01. The sequence goes on from JANXUC010000014.1 coordinate 29,973, forward strand.
TTGGCGGCTTTCAGGATGGTTTCTACATGCTGCTGACGGTCGAGGGCGGCGGCGCACTGGTGCACGAGATCGAACGTCGCTTGCGCGTGACGGAGCCTGTGCTGAAGTTCATTACCGTGCGCATGGATGAAGAAATCAAGCGCATGGAAAAGATGAAGAAGCTGCGGGATGCGAAGAAGCGTGCAGTGCCTGTACAAGCTGTTGTGGTGCCGGCAGCCGCTGCTACGGAAGCGGCTGCTGTGGAGCCAGTTCCGGCGGCACCGGCTACGGCGTAGACATGCTGCGATGAGTATCCTCAGGGGCTAAAGCCCGAGTGTTTGAAGGGTACTTATGGCACAGCTGAAGCGTGCCCTTTTAAGGCTGAGCGAGGCCGAGATTAAGAATTTATTGTTTTGAAACGAGGAGCGATATGGCAGAACCATCGGCACACAGATCTTCAGGCGGTTCAGGGGATGGCGGTTCGCGTCCTCCGCGACAGGGTGGACCCGGCGGCGGATCGGGCGGTCCGGGCGGAAGGAAGTTTTTCCGCCGCAAGAAAGTTTGCAAGTTTTGCGTCGAGAAGATTGACGGCGTGAACTACAAAGATGTTCGTCTCCTGCAACAGTTCGTGGCGGAAAGCGGAAAGATCACGCCACGGCGCTTGACTGGCGTTTGTACACGGCATCAGCGGCGCGTTTCGGCTGCTATCAAGCAGGCGCGCAACATCGCGTTGCTGCCGTTCTCGAACCGCTAGTTTCTGCAACGGATTTGGAAGTTAGTTCGGCGAGCTTAGAGCAGATTCCTCAGGGCTGAAGCCCTTCGGAATGACAAGTTTGGAGAGAAGGTTCTATCCAGCTTGGTCTGCGAGCGGCGAGCAGGAATGCTCGCCCTACACGGGCTCTTGTGCCGTTTCAAATATTTGGGAATGGAGTCATGTCATGGAAGTCATTCTGAAAGAAGATGTGGTAAAGCTGGGCGTGCGTGGCGACGTAGTCAAGGTTGCTGCGGGCTACGGACGCAACTATTTGCTGCCCAAGAAGCTGGCGATTGAGGCCAACGAGACCAACAAAGCTGTGGTCGTGCAGATGAAGGCGTCGGCTGTGCGCCGCAACGCCAAAGAGAAGGCTGGCGCGGAAGAACTGGCCAAGCAACTCGACGCAGTGGTGATCAACTTCACGCGACGCGCGGGCGAAGGCGATCATCTTTTCGGGTCGGTTACGTCCGGCGACATCGCGGCGGAACTCGAGAAGAAGGGTTTCCACAATCTTGATCGGCGCAAGATTCAGCTGCACGAGCCGCTGAAGCAGGTTGGAGATTTCACAATTCCGATCAAGCTGTACCGCGAGGTCACGGCGCATTTCAAGGTCGTGATCGATAAAGAAGCGGTCACCGAATAGTTCGGCGAATGCCTGTGCGCGTTTCGACAACAAGAGTCTAGCAACGTGGGGATGGGCACCGGCCCATCCCTTTTTTTTTCATGACATTTTAGTTACATGAGCCGGAGTGTTGAGGGTTTAATGTCCAGCCCATTGAAGATTCGCGCCGTAGCTCTTTGGCGAATCTTTCGGCTTCGGTTCCGATGAGCCCGGCACAGGAGCTTACCTCGGTGTAGATATGGCGAGGTGACGCCTGAACTCGTTCCTACTATGAAACTCAAAGAAGAAGACGGCGTTGAAGTTGTGATGGTAGACCAAGATTCGCCCGCGGGCAAAGCAGGGTTGCGAGAACGACGTGATTTTGACGCTTAATGGCACTTCGGTTGAAAGCGGCGCGCAGCTGCGTCGGATGATCCATGAAACACCGGCTGGGCGAACTGTCACGCTGGGAATTTCGCGCGATGGCCAGATGCAAACCATTAAGGCGCAGTTAGCTGATCGCAGGAAAGCTATGGCCAAGGGCGGGAAGGGAATAAATCCGCCGATGTCCCCTATGCCTCCCGCGACATGGTTCCCCGACGTGGAGATGCCCAAAATCGTCGTCGTTCATTCCTCCATGCGGGGCGGGTTGATGGTGGAGAATCTGACTCCCCAATTGGGTGAATTCTTCGGAGCTAAGAGTGGCAAAGGCGTCTTGGTTCGCTCGGTGGAAAAGGGCAGCAACGCCGATCATGCTGGGTTGCGTGCCGGCGATGTGATCGTCCGTGTCAACGGCGAGGCTGTCACCGATGTTGGCGATTTTTCTCATGCCCTACGCTCCCACAAGGGTGGAAACGCCAGTGTGGGCGTGATTCGGGACAAGCGCGAACAAACGCTCTCTCTGCCCGTACCCGGGAAGAAGCAATCTGAGCTGCTGGAAGAGAGCTGGGAAGCGCCGGAGCTCGACGCAAATGTCGATGTTGATCTGGCTGAAATCAATATCGACACCGCTAAGCTCCAGCCTGCGCTGGAATTGGCAGCAAGAAACACGAGCGAAGCGGTACAACGCGCCATGGAGGCCGCCCGCAAAGGCTTTGACGAACAGAAACTGCAGATGAAAAAACAAGGCGAGATGCTGTCGCGGCAACTCAAAGACTTCCGCCGTTCTCCGCGTGATCTGGAGAAGTTGCAGATAGAGTTTAACGCCAAGCGCGACATGATTTAGGCGCCCGTTTCAGCGATTTTTGTTTTCCCTGCTACCAGAACCCGGTTTCGACCAGACTGCTTGGCGGTGTACAGAGCTCCGTCAGCCGCGTGGAGAAGCTCGTCGCGCGTAGTTGCGTGCTCTGGGAAGGTCGCCACACCCGCGCTGATAGTGACGGGCCGTGGAACTCCAGGGAATTCCCATTCTGCGATCGCGTATCGCAGTTTCTGTGCTGCCAAGAGTGCCTGCTCCGTAGAGGTTTGTGGAAGTAGCGCAACGAACTCTTCTCCGCCGTAGCGACACACCACATCGCTCTTGCGAAGTCGTTCAGAAAGCAAAGAAGAAACTTGACGTAAAACTTCATCTCCCAGAAGATGCCCAAACTCATCGTTCAAGAGCTTGAAACGATCCACATCCACCATAACTACCGAGAGATCCGTATCGTAGCGCTTCGAACGCTCGATTTCTTCGGTGATGCGAGTCTCCAGATAGCGACGGTTGAAGATTCCCGTGAGCCCATCCAGGAAAGCCAGTTGCTTTACTCTTTCTACATAGTTGGCATTTTGAATTGCGGAGGAGAAAATATCTGCCACGGACTCTAACGGCTGCCGATCCGTGTGCGCAAAGAAACCCTTCTTCTCGCTGAAGAGTACGAGCAACCCCAGCGGCTGGCGGTGTGATATCAGCGGAATGGAAAAGCTTGATTGAGCCTGACCGTATAGCCGCTGTTCTCCCGAGAGTCCAGAAGTGGTGTTCTCAGTAAAGATCCCCCCTGAGCCCAAGGGGTATTGCCACCAGTCTGGAGTGTCCGCAATGCGGCCGCCTACTTCAAGGCTGGGTATTAACGTACCCCTCTGGGCTCGCAGAACAAGATCTTCTCCGTCCCTTAAAAGCACGCAGGAGTGATCGCAGGGGAAAGACTTCTGCACCACCTCGCAAACGGAGCGCAGTAACTCGTCTAGATCCAGCGCGGAGGTAGCTTGCTTTGCGACCGCGTTGATTGCGCGCAACTGAGCAGCCCGCTCTTGCTCCAGAGTATAGAGCCGTGCACTTTGGAAGGCCATCGACACTTGAGTGGAAAACAGCGTGAGTAGGTCGATGGTTTCGCGGTCAAAGCGCTCGAGATTGTCGCTTTGGCAGTCGAGGACCCCGACGACGGAATCCCCCACCATGAGGGGGATCACTAGCTCGGAAACGCACCCCGCGACAGGGAATAAGTATCGAGCATCCTTGCGTACATCTGCTGAATAGATGGGGCGTTTCACCTTAGCGGCAGTGCCGGTCAGCCCCGACCCAACTGCAATTCGAGCTTTGTCAAATATTTCTTCGCATCCAATGTGGCAGTTAGGAACTAGCTCTTGCGTTTCATCCTCCAGCAACAGAACCGCTGCGGTCTCGATCTGGAAATAATCACGAACGATGTTGAGAGTGCGGCGCAGTACTTCATCCGGCTCGGAGGCCGTGAGGGTTTGGCTGGCATCGTAAAGAACGGCGATCTTCTGCATTGGACTAGTACTTCATCAAGGGCTGCTCGCCTCAAGAATTATAGCCCCGCCAAGGCTTGCGAGCACTTACCCGAAGGGAACCCGAAGGTAGGGGGATGTACGTGAAGATTGAACTCCCATGTGCGGTATCGGCCCTAACCAGCCGAACTGGATCGCACGTTTGGTCTAGCTACCGCGGCGCTTGGCGGGGCGATGTCCAGCACGCGAATGCAACCCAGGATCGTCAAGCACAAACAAAAATCAACGAGCAGCCCAAGATCCATCCGCGGCGGGTTGTGGCGAATCTGCTCTGGAAGCTGCGACATCAGCAGGAAATAGAGGGCATTTCCCGTGAGCACAGCAACCAAAGACTCCATGAAATTCCGGGTCATGACGTTTTCCTACTCGCCCCTCCACATCGAATTAGACATCAGAATCTCGACGCGGGTGCCCGCCTGCTACCATTGCTTTCGGATGCCTCCCCTCGACATTAGTGCGCAGGTACAGTTCGTAAAGGGTATCGGACCGCGCCTGGCCGAAGCCTTGGCCGAGAAGGGCATCCACACGGTGGGCGATCTCCTCCTGTACCTTCCGTTTCGCTACGAAGACCGCGTCAACCCAAGGGGTATCGCAGATCTACGGCCTGGAGAAATGACTGCCATTGTTGCCGAAGTCCGGAATTCAGGTCTGTTTCAGACCAAGCGCATGCCGATTTTCCAGCTTATCGTGGGCCCGCCCGGGCTTCCGCGTCCCAAACTGAAGTGCATCTGGTTTCACGGCGGCTACCTGCGCGATCAGTTCAAGCCCGGACAGATCGTGGCACTATACGGAAAAGTTGAGACCGACCGCGACAGCCAGTTGCAGTTGGTCCAACCTCAGTTCGAGATCTTGAGTGATGGAACTGACGCCGAAGGCAAGGAAGGTGGGGAAGCGGCAGCCAGCAGCGCGCTTGAAGTCGGACGCATCGTCCCCATCTACGAGTCGGCCATGCAGGGGCGCCTGAGTTCACGGTGGTTTCGGAAGATTCTTCGGGCAGCGCTCGAAAATCTCCCGCCCGAGTTGCCCGATGCGATCCCATCTGCCGTGCGCGGACGCATGGGGCTGATCCCCTTCGTTGAGGCGATTTGGAAAGTGCATTGGCCCGATCCCGGAGAAAGCTTTGATTTACTGCAAAAGGCGCGGACTCCGGCTCACATCCGGCTCATTTTCGAGGAGTTGTTCTTCCTCGAGTTGGGACTGGAGCTCAAACGCAGGCAGCAGCGCGCGCGAACGGGAATCGCTTTCCGGCTCGACGACCCGGTGCGGGAATCCATTAAACGCGTATTGCCGTTCCACCCTACGAACGCACAAAAGCGTGTACTCGGCGAAATCGCCGCCGATCTCGCCAAGCCTCATCCCATGCGGCGACTATTGCAGGGCGATGTAGGCTCAGGCAAGACGATTGTGGCTCTGCAGGCTACTATTGTCGCAATTGAGAACGGATACCAAGTCGCGCTCATGGCGCCAACTGAAATATTGGCGACGCAGCACTACCTGGCTTCACGGCGGATTCTGGAAAAGCTTGGCTACCGGATCGTGCTGCTCACCGGATCATTAGAAGACGATACGAAGCGGAATATTCGTCGTCACATTGCCCAAGGCAACGCGCAGTTGGTGATTGGAACCCATTCACTGATCGAGTGTTCCGTCGAGTTCGATCATTTGGGCCTCGTGATCGTAGACGAACAGCACCGCTTCGGCGTTCTGCAGCGCTTTAAATTGATGAAGAAGAGCGGAGCTTCCGGCCCGAATCCAACCCCGGGGAAGCGCAGAGAGACCAGGGATATTGCGCCCGAAGATCTGGAAGAACCGCATGTTTTGGTCATGACTGCGACGCCGATCCCACGTACGCTGGCGCTCACGCTCTACGGCGACCTTGATGTTTCAATTTTGGATGAACTGCCGCCCGGACGCAGTCCGATCGTGACGCGTCGGGTTGGCGATAGCCGCGCCGATGAAGTCTGGGCCTTCGTCAAGAAACATGTGCAGGCGGGGCACCAAGCCTATGTGGTGTATCCCGTGATTGAAGAGAACGAGGAAAACGAACTCAAGGCGGCAACCCAGATGCACCGACTCCTGCGGGAACAGATCTTCCCCAGTTTTCGCGTAGCGCTCTTGCATGGCCGTATGGATTCTGACCAAAAAGAACAAGCCATGCGAGATTTCGCGGCTGGAGAAACCCATATTTTAGTTTCGACCACAGTCATCGAAGTCGGCGTAGATGTCCCCAACGCTACAATTATGGTTGTGGAGCACGCTGAACGGTTCGGCTTGGCGCAGCTGCATCAACTTCGTGGAAGAATCGGGCGAGGTACTGCAAAATCCTTCTGCATCCTAATGACGGGCGGTAAGATTTCCGAAGAAGGCGAACGTAGACTGGACGCGATGGTTCGTACGAACGATGGTTTCCAGATTGCCGAATTGGATCTTGAGCTGCGCGGGCCGGGAGAATTCTTTGGCACGCGGCAAGCGGGGATGCCAAATTTTCAAGTGGCGAACCTCATCCGCGATCGAGAACTACTGGAAGCCGCGAAGCGAGAAGCAGCAACCGTACTCTCGGGCCCGAATGCAGAGATTACCCAACTGGAAATCGACCGCGCCCTGGCGTACATGCGCACTCGTGGACAGCTGGCTTACGGGCTAGTTGAGGTCGGCTAAACCCAAATCGCCAAGCCAGCCGATTTTCCGCCGATGCTTGCAGTCATACATTTTTTTATCGGCGGCTTCCAAAGACTTGGTAACCAGCGTTCCTTTTTCGTGTGTCGCCCAGCCGCAGCTCAGTCCCATGTGATAGCCCTCGATCTTGGAGGCTTTGTTCCAGGCATTCACTCTCTGGTCCATACGCGTGATTACGCGCTCTGCGTCAGGTTCCTGCGCTTCGGTGAGGATGACCAGGAACTCGTCGCCGCCATAGCGGACCACAGTATCGGACGCACGTATGCTCTTGCGAACTACATCCGCAACTTCCTGCAAAATAGCGTCTCCCACAACGTGCCCGAACCGAGTATTGACGGACTTAAACTCATCCACGTCAATCATCAGAAAAGCGATTTGCGTTCCCAACCGTCCGGCTCTACTCAATTCTTTCTCAATCGACTGATCCATGTAGCGGCGGTTATAAGCGTGGGTGAGTGGATCCACAATGGCGGCAGTTTCGACGGCTTGGCGCTGTTCCTGCTCGTTGAGCAGGGCTTCTCGCGTTCGGCGCAGTGTGCGACGCTGCATCGTCAAATAAATGTTCAGCAAGGCCATCAGGGCGACCAATCCCAAGAAGAGCCGCGGCAGATACCATTTGTCGGGGTGCCCGCTGGAGATTTCAATCAGCTGCGGCAGAACGACCAGCACCATGCCGATCGTCACCACCATGCTCAAAGCGCCCAGCGTGATCCAAAGATGACGCTCCCGGCGCTCAATCGTTCCAAGATCGTCTTTGATCGCAGCCCCGGCTTCTTCCGGAGTCGCGTCTCCAGCCGAATCTTCCCGGTCTCTTGCCATCGGAGTCCAGGCGTCAATGTGGGAGGTGGCTGGAAAGGGGACTAAAGATAGAGAGGGCGTAGCTGCCGATTTTGAACCCAGGAAAGTCAAATCGCTTGAAGTAGGCATCGCTCTTTACAGTCCCTTTTCTTAGCGTTGTGGCCCATAGCGTAGCGCCAGTTCCCAGGAGGCATCTTCGTCCGTCCCCAGCAGTAACTAGGCGCAGGATACCGAAGTCTTTGAGCGTTCCGCCTCTCTCGCTGGCCGTTGGTCTACGGTAACCAGGGACGCATCCCCCGCGCGAACTCGACAGCGCCCATGTCATAATCAACCCTATGAACACTAGCTCCGCGTTGTTCTTGCTGCGCAAATTACCCTCCGTGGACGAGGTGCTGCGGCTGCCTGCCGTCATTACTTTCGTGACACACGAAGGCCGTGCCACTCTGACGGATGCCGTCCGAACTGTGCTGGCCCGGCTGCGTTCCGAGATCGCCGAGGGACGCCTGGACGACGCGCAAGTGGACCTTGCTTTGGCGGGACTGGAGGGAGCCGTTGAGCGGCAAGTCGCCCGCTCCCTTGTCTATTCGCTGCGTCCGGTCATCAATGCGACTGGGGTGATCCTTCACACCAACCTGGGAAGGGCGCCGCTTTCCTCGTCCGCGCTCGATCACGTGCGGGAGAGCGCTCAAGGCTACTCGAATCTTGAGTTCGATTTGGACAAGGGGTCGAGGGGGCGGCGTGATGTTCACGTTGATCGCTTGTTCCAAAAACTGCTGAATGCTCCGCAGGAGACTGAGCCCGTTTCGACAATCGTAGTCAACAACAATGCGGCCGCAGTTTTTCTGGCGCTGAATACGCTGGCGGAAAATGGCGAAGCCATTGTGTCCCGGGGAGAATTGGTCGAAATTGGGGGCTCGTTCCGAATCCCCGAGGTGATGGCGAAATCGAATGCTGTTCTGCGCGAAGTGGGAACCACCAACCGCACCCGCATCAACGACTACGAACGCGCTATCAATGACAAGACCAAAGCCCTGCTACGCGTGCATCGTTCCAATTTTGAGATCACCGGCTTTACCGAGCAGCCCTCCCTCGAAGAACTCGTCGAGCTTGCGCGGCGTCGCAATATTCCCTTACTGGAGGACCTGGGCAGCGGCGCGTTATTCGATCTGCAGTCGATTGGAGTAACGGGTGAAGCTACCGTAATTGATAGTCTGTGCAGCGGCGTTGACTTGGTCATGTATAGCGGAGACAAGCTCTTGGGTGGTCCGCAGGCTGGCATGGTGAGCGGACGTGCCGATCTTATCGAGCGTATGCGCTCAAATTCGTTGTTTCGTGCCCTCCGCGTCGATAAGCTTACCTACGCTGCCCTGGAGGCCACGCTACTCGCTTATGTGAAACGAGACTACGAATCAATTCCTGCCTTGCTGATGATGCATCGATCAAAAGACGAAATAGCTCGCCGCGCAGAAGCCGTAGTGCGCCAGCTCACCTTACCCGCGTTCCAGATTACGTTGATCGACGGCGAATCGGTCATCGGCGGCGGAGCCGCACCCTCGGCTGTGTTGCCTACGAAACTTCTTGCTATCGACTGCAAAAACCTGAGCGCCCATGAGATTGCGGTTCGCTTGCGGACCGCCGAAATTCCCGTGATTATTCGGGTGGAAGATAATCAAGTGCTGATTGATTTGCGTACCGTTTTCCCTGAACAAGATGCGATTCTAATCAAAGCTCTGATTGCGCTCGGAGCCCCGCCATCTGGGGCTTGATTTCGCGCCAGGACAGCGCCGCCGCAGCTGGAAAGTAGCGCTCTGATATCATGCTTTCGTGATGTCTATTCCGCTCTCAACGCCGCTGTTTGCGAGGGACTTTGCCTAGTCAAAAGCAACTGCACTGGTCCCAACTGCGGGTTGGACTGACGGTGCTAATCGCATCGATTACGCTGACCGTGCTGGTTTTCCTGATGAGCAGTACCAGCGGCATGTTCACGCCCAAGATTACCTTGAAATCCTATTTCGATAACGCCGGTGGCCTGCGTGTGGGTGCTCCGGTGCGGCTGGAAGGCGTGGATGTCGGCAATGTCTTGGCCATTCGCATCGTGAAAGACAAGCCTCTGACTCCGGTGGAGGTGACGATGCGTGTCAGTTCCAAATTCGACTACGCACTCCGAAAAGATTCCGTAACCATGTTGGACCAGGTCGGTTTTCTCGGCGAGTCCTACGTTGATATTTCAAGCGCACAAGCCAAGCTCGGCGCTGCCGAGAACAACGATGTTCTGGCCACCAACTCCCGTCCCGATATCCAGGATGTAGTCAGATCCGGCCAGAGCACTTTGCAGAACATGCAGACCTTGCTGCAGCGGCTGGATCGCATCGTTACTACGGTGGAGTCGGGTCAGGGTTCTGTCGGCAAACTGATCAATGATCCGGGCCTCTACAACCGTCTTAACTCCACCATCGGTGAGATGCAAAGGTTGGTGGCCGATGTCGCACAAGGCAAGGGTAGTATGGGCAAGCTCTTTACCGACGATGCGCTCTACACGAAAGCCAATACTACGGTCGACAAGCTGGCTGCCATTGTGGATGAAGTCAATCAGGGTAAAGGCACGGCCGGAAAGTTCGTGAAGGACCCCGCGCTTTACGACAACGCCAATAAGACGATGGCGGAAGCGCGCCAGTTGATCGAACAGGTGAATGCTGGGAAAGGTGCGCTGGGTAAGTTCGCGCGCGACGAGCAGTTCGCCAAAAAGCTGGATGACGTCGTGACCAATCTGGCACTTATTTCCGACCGCCTGGAAGCCGGGGAAGGCGCAGCCGGCAAGCTGCTGAAGGATCCCTCGCTCTACAACAATGCTGACCAAATGCTGGTCGAGTCCCGCGAACTCGTCAAAGCTATTCGGCAAGACCCCAAGAAGTACCTTTCGATCAAGCTGCATATCTTCTAGGCTGACACCTCCCAAGGCCGCTCTCCCGCGTTACAATATCGAAGCAGCCAGATCGTCCCTGCATGTGCTGCAAAGTGCTCATTTCAACCCGAATCCCCACGAGGAAACATGCGCTCAACCTTCGTTCTCCCGGTTTTGCTTTTTGCTTCAATATTCGCCCAAGCTCAGGGGCTAGCTACAGACAATTTCAAGTCGACGAAGAGCGTCCGCTTTAGCGCCGACATGCTGGATAAGTCGATTGATCCCTGCAACGATTTCTACGCCTACGCCTGCAGCCGTTGGAAGGACCAAAATCCTATCCCCGCCGACCGCTCCAGCTGGGGACGTTTCAATGAGCTCGCCGAACGCGGCGAGTACATCCTGAAAGACATTTTGGAAAAAGCCGCCATCGAACGTAAAGATCGCACAGCTATCGAACAGAGGATCGGCGACTACTACGGCTCTTGTATGGACGAAGCTGCCATCGAGAAGAAAGGGCCGGAGCCGCTGGATGCAGATTTGAAAGCAATTGCGGAAATGAAATCCAGGAAAGATGTAACGGCGGAAATCTCTCGTTTGCATCGTGAAGGAGTCAACGCGCTTTTTGAAATGGGATCGGGGTCCGACTTTAAAGATGCCAGCCATATCATTGCTGAAGTGGATCAGGGTGGCATGGGTCTCCCGGAGCGCGATTATTACTTTCGCAAAGATGAAAAATCCGAAGATCTGCGCAAGAAATACGTCGCGCACGTGCAAAAAATGTTTGAGTTACTGGGCGACACCCCAGAGAAAGCCGCGGCGGAAGCTGAAAGGGTAATGGAAATAGAAACTGGTCTCGCCAACGGCGCACTGGACGTAGTGAGCCGCCGTGATCCGGCGAAGATTTATCACAAGATGACTCGCGCGGAACTCGTCGCTCTCAGCCCGGATTTCGCCTGGGACAAATATTTCGCCGATCTCGGCGCACCTTCTTTTACAAGCCTGAATGTGGCCAATCCCGACTTCATGAAAACCATGAACGGACTTCTGGATTCCGTTTCCATCGAGGACTGGAAGACCTATCTGCGCTGGCACGTGGCGCATGCGAACGCTGCGTCGTTACCCAAACGGTTTGACGATGAGAACTTTGAATTTTTCAGCAAAGCGCTGCAGGGCACAAAAGAACAGCCTCCGCGTTGGAAACGCTGTGTGCGAGCCGTGAACGGCGATCTGGGAGAAGCAGTAGGCCAGGCCTACGTCGCTGCAACCTTCGGAGCGGAAGGCAAAGAACGCACCCTTAAGATGGTCGACACCATCGAATCATCCCTGCGTGAGGACATCAAGAGTCTGCCTTGGATGACCGATGCGACCAAGACTCGAGCCTTGGAAAAACTGGTAGCCATCACCAACCGCATTGGCTACACCGACAAGTGGCGCGATTACACGAATTACAAAGTTATCCGCAGCGACGCCTTCGGCAACTCGCAACGCGGCAACCTGTTCCAATTCGCGCATGACATGGAAAAGATCGGCAAGCCTCTCGACAAAGGCGAGTGGCCGTATCCGCCGCCAACCGTCAACGCCAGCTACAACCCGCTGCAGAACAACATAACGTTCCCAGCTGGCATTCTGCAGCCGCCTTTCTACGACAACCAAGCTGACGACGCTATGAACTTTGGCGGTATCGGAGCCGTAGTCGGGCATGAACTTACTCACGGCTTCGACGATCAGGGCCGTCAATTTGATCCTCAGGGCAACCTCAACGATTGGTGGACGAAAGAAGACGCCGACGAATTCAAGAAGCGGACAAAGTGCGTCGTCGATCAATACGGCAGCTTCACAGCAATCGATGACGTGAAGGTCAACGGCGAACTCACGCTGGGCGAGAACGTGGCCGACAACGGCGGCTTGCGCGTGGCCTACATGGCGCTGATCGCCTCGATGGCAGGGAAGGAACCCGCTCAGATAGACGGCTTAAGCGCGCAGCAGCGTTTCTTTTTGGGATGGGCGAACGTCTGGTGCCAGAACCGTCGTGACGCGGTTTCCAGACTGGCGGCACAGACAGACCCACACTCCCCGGGCAAGAACCGCGTCAACGGGGTAGTTTCAAACATGCCGGAATTCCGCGAGGCCTATCACTGCGCAGCCGATGCGCCGATGGTGAGCAAGAACGCCTGCAGGGTGTGGTAGGGAGCTGTTAGCTTTTAGCTTCTAGTTAACAAACAAGGGCGCGGCTTTGGCCGCGCCCTTGTTTGTTCAGGAAATGAAATCTAAACGACTGGTCCGGCAGCTACACTCGACTCCGCCTGTTCATGCGCGTGATAGCTCGACCGCACCAGCGGACCCGACTCCACGTGCCGGAATCCCAACACCAACGCCTGCTCTTTCAGCATCAAGAACTCTTCCGGGGTATAAAACCGCGCAATCGGCAAATGATCTTTCGACGGCCGCAGATATTGCCCAATCGATAGAATGTCCACCGAGCGTGCCGCCAAGTCGCGGAATACTTCAATCATCTCGTCCGAAGTTTCGCCCAGGCCAGCCATTAATCCCGTCTTCGTCACCATACCGGGCGAAAATTTCTTGGCGTTTGCTAGTAAATCCAGAGTCCTTTGGTACCGCGCACCAGACCGCGCCGCCCGGTATAAACGCGGCACGGTTTCCGTATTGTGATTCAGAACATCCGGCTTGGCGTCGAGCACAACTTTCAACGCGTCTTCACGACCCTGGAAATCCGGAATCAGTACTTCCACCCGGCATGCAGGCGAAAGCTTACGAATCTCTCGAATCGTCTCCGCAAAAATGCGCGCACCGCCAACATTGTCGTCGTCGCGGTTCACGCTGGTCACCACGGTATATTGCAGGCCCAGCGTATGTACAGCCTGCGCCACGCGCCCCGGCTCCTCCCAGTCAATCGGCTCAGGACGCCCCTTGGGTACCGCGCAAAACCCGCAGCGCCGCGTGCAGATGTTCCCCAGCAGCATGAAGGTCGCCGTCTTGTGGTTCCAGCATTCCCCAATATTGGGGCACTGCGCCGATTCGCACACAGTATGCAGTCCCAAATCGCGCGCTAACTTCTTGAGTTCATGGAAGTTCTCTCCCACCTGAGCCCGCGCCTTAAGCCACGAGGGCTTCGGAGGCGTAAGCCGGGGGTTCAGCTCAATCTGGATCAGTTCGGAGGCGGGGACTTGGGACGAGCTGGACATAAAACGCTACATAGATTCTACACCGATAAGACTTGGGGACACGAACGCCATACCCTGTCTTGTGAATAGAAGGGTTAACCAGCCAACACTGTCGAGCGCAGCAAGTCTTCAGCAATATCTATTTCGCACTGGACTTCCTCGGGGGTCGGTCCTGTCTTCCAGCGACTCTCGAGAACCGCCGGAAGGCTTTCAGGGATGAGGTGAGAGACAATGGAAAAGGCTTTCCTTGCTTCAAGTGAGATCAGATCGTGCTTGCTTGCGGAGTTTACTTCGCTGACGTGAATCTGTCTCATCCGCCCTTTGAATTCCTCTAGGATCAAGACGGCCTCTCCCATGGTGGGGTCAATCTGATGTGCATGGCCAATGTCAAAACAAAGAGAAGCTCTAGGGAGCTGCTGAAATACGTCGCGCAAATGACGCGCGGTTTGTCCGACAGGTTTGCGCTTGTCCATGTTCTCTATGCACAGTCGTTCGCCTAGAGGCCTCCATTTGTCCGGAGTAGTAATGATGTTGGGGTGGGCTATGAGCGGCCAGTCTCGCGGAATCTGGGCGACAATGTCGAGGAGACGGCATTCGAACTCAAGTTCAATCGAACTCGGGAGATGGACCGATATGTGCGAATATTTATCGAGGGTCAATCCATCCAGCGCTTCGACGAGAGGTTGCAACTCGCGCTGCCTTAGCGCCGACAATTCAACCGCAGTCGCAGTTGTGCCTCCCAGAATACTAAGGGCTGTACGGAAATCATCCAGTGCCAGAGCTCCGGTGGAAAACCCAATTGGTCGCATTAAAAAACTCCGTACTTCTGCGTCAATTCCTTAAGCTGACTGTTTCCAAAAAATATCTCCGCCAACGCAGCATCGAAACGATTGCCGAATTTCTTAACCTGCCCAAAAACTTGATCTGTTCTTGAATTCTCCGCTCGGAGTGATCTCAAAGAGCTACGAGCTTCTTCATTCGACATTGTTGCCAAAAACTCGTCGTATGCTCCAAAGAATTCGACCGCGACTTTATTCGGAATTTCATACTCACTGATCGATTTCGCAACAATATCTAGAGGAGTGAGGCCAGCAAACCCTCAAAGATGGTTCCCCAAGTGTATACGGTTGATGCCACATTCAAATGTTCCGACTTTGTTTGGCCGTCGATCAAATAAGTCCAATCAAGATCGCTTTTCCAATCAATCCATTCGCTTCGAGCCATGGATCCGAAGACAACAAGATTGGCGTCCTCTGTTTCAAACCTCCCTACGTTTTACTTGAGTTGTTCAAGCAGATCGCATTTCGCTGTCTCGGCTTGTTTGTCTGCTCTGTGAAGATTCTCCCATTTGCAGCCGAGTTTTCCCTCCAGAATGAATAGCGGGCGTTCTTCAGAGAAAAGCATACGATCAGTTTATGCGCTGCCTCGAAGTCTGGAGCGCAGAGGCATTAAAATTTCGGCTAGTTCTTCATTTCCTGGACTGTTACAAACTGATACCCCTCTCCCTTATACCGGGTGATCAGGTTGTTCGTCGCAATCACGGTTTGCGATCGATCCGCGCCCATTTCTCGGTGCCCGCCGTCGTGGAGGAGGACGATGTCGCCGCCTTTCACCTGCCCGGTCACTTTCCCCTCGACGTAGTCCGCTGGTTTCGCCTCCCAATCCCATCCCGTCACGCTCCACATCACGGGTTCGAGGCCCATTTCACGCGCAATCCGCAGCGTCGACGGACGACGGCCTCCAAACGGAGGTCGAAAAAGTTTGGGTGACAGGCCCGCTGCATCTTCAATGGCGCGGCTGCATTCCGCGAGCTGAATACGAGTCTGCAGTTCGGAACAAAAAATCAGATTTGGATGTGTAAATGTGTGGTTGCCCAGAACGTGTCCGGCTTTCGCCAGCTCGCGAACAATTTGCGGCCGTTGCTGCACGTAGCGTCCAACCAGAAAAAACGTTGCCCGAACGTCGTGCTTGGCCAGGACTTCCAAGAGCCGCAGCGTGTGCGGATCGTTAGGACCGTCGTCGTAGGTAAGGGCAAGCTGACGTGCATTGGTTCCTCGAACCAGCGAGCGGCCATAGACTTGCGACCCAGGCGCCATCGCGTGATAGCCCGCAAACGAAGCAGCAGCAAGGGTGGTCGCGGCGGTGACGGCAAGTTCCAGCATGTGCGGATGATACTACTTCATTCTGCCAGACCCTCAATCTCCAGAACCGCGTCAGACGCGAGCGTCACTGCCAAGCTCGCCAGATCTTCCTTCATGTGCCCAGCATCGCTGGTTCCGGTGAGTGGCAACATCCCCACAGCCCGAGCGAACGCAAACACAACCTGCGCTGGAGTGACTGCGGCACGCGCTGCGAGTTCGGCTACCACCGGATGTCGCAGCACCTCCACATTCGCGGTGAGCAACGAGAATCCCTGATACACAATGCCTCGCTCTCGGCAAAAGGCGCGTATCTCGCGATCCCAACCCAGTCGCGCATAGCAGCGGTTCTGCACAAATGCCGGAGCTTCCGAGTGGGCTGCCACCATCTGTTCCAAATGCCTCAATGAAACATTGCTCACTCCCAGAACCCGTGTTCTCCCAGCGTCGCGTTCCTTCTTCATCGCTTCCCAGACTTCAGAGTCGATTTCCGTCCAGTCATGACCCGACGATGGCCCGTGCAGCACATAGCTGTCCACGTAGTCTGTGCCGAGATGTTCCAGGGAACTCGCCATCGACTGTGCCACCTGAGTCGGGAAACTAGCTGCTGGGTCGTAAGGCAGCCGATGATCCTGCCCTCCGCGATAGGTAAACTTGGTTTGCAGAAAGAGATCCGCTCGCGTAACCACGCCCGCTCGATACACCGCAGCCAGCCCTTCGCCAACTCCCGCTTCAAAGTAGTGCCGCCGCTGGTTGGCCGTGTCAATTCCTCGGAAACCACTTCGCAGAGCCAGTTCTGTCAACGCGGGAGTGCGGTCTTCTTTCCATGCGGTGCCGTAAAGGAAATCGGGTGTTGACGCTCGACTGATCGACATCTGGCTATATTGACACGAGTCAGGGTGTAAGCCCGAGGCATGGTGCAATTCGCAATCCCCGCTCCTCGCGCTAAAATGTCAACAGAGCCTAGCCATGAAAATCCTTCGACCTTTTCTTCTCGGTATCCTGATCGCGGGTGGATTTTTCTACTTCACCACCTGGCGCCACAGCGGTTCCAGCCTCTTTCACACGGTGAGCCAGCCAACGCGGCTGGAGATCACAGAGGCGGCCGCGCCGGAGACTCCTGACGAAGAGGAGCAGAACAATATCGGTGTCTATAAAAAAGCCTTACCTAGCGTGGTGAACATTACTTCCCGCGCCATGGCCTTCGATTTCTTCTACGGCGCTGTACCGCAGGAGGGCCAGGGATCGGGCTTTGTCATCGACAAAGAGGGTCGTATCCTGACGAACTTTCACGTCATTGCAGACGCACAGGAAATTTGGGCGACGCTTTCGAATAAAAAGAAATATCGTGCGACCGTCGTCGGAACAGATCGTGCGCACGATCTAGCGGTCATTCAAATTAAGGCGCCAGAGCTGCAAGCTGCGACGCTTGGCGATTCCCGTCGCCTCCAGGTTGGCCAGACGGTGTATGCCATCGGCAATCCGTTCGGATTAAGCGGGACGCTCACCAAGGGATTGGTAAGTTCTGTCCGCCAGATTCGCGAGCCAGATGGCTCCACTATCGATGACGCGATCCAGACCGATGCGGCCATCAATCCCGGTAACTCAGGCGGCCCCCTGCTCAACCGCCAAGGTGAGGTGATCGGTATCAACACTATGATTGTCGGTCAGCAGAGTGCTGGCCTTGGTTTTGCGATTCCGATCAACACTGCGAAAGCCGTGCTGGACGACTTGGTAACGCTGGGCCGCGTGCGTCGTCCTGCTCTGGGGATTAGTACTTTACCGATTGGCCCCGAACTGGCCGACCAGCTTGGTTTGGCCGCAGATTACGGCTTGCTCATTGTCCAAGTCGTACCCGGCAGCGCTGCAGATCGCGCTGGCCTCCACGGAGGCACCGAGCGCGCTTACATCAGCAACTATCCGGTGATGGTGGGAGGCGATTTGCTGGTTGCGGTAGACGGCGAACGCATCGAGAGCCAACAGGATTTGGCCCAAATCATGAACAAGCATCGAGCAGGAGATACCGTTCGTGTAACTCTCTATCGAGGAAAGCGAAAAATGGAAGTTACAGTGGCCTTCGGTGAGTTGCGCGAGCGGGCGTGAGTTCGAATTTTGACTTCCACCCGCTTTCGCGCTACTCTCGCGGAGCGCCTATGACTGCCGTCCGCTAATTCCCCGCTCTGTTCTGCGCGATGTGTCTTTCCAACTACACATCTCGCTTCCTGTCTAAGAGTGTGTCCAAAATTCAGAGAGGACTTTTCCCCATGAAATTCGTAGATAAGGCATTGGCGCGCCGTCTTGAGTCGGCCGAGGAAATGCCGCAGGTGCTGTACGCAGAAAGCTACAAGAAGTCTCGCCCGGAAATTGGGGCGGAATGGCAGGAGATCGCCGGAGGTCACATGATCTTTGCCGGTCTCGGATCGCCCATCGGGCGGGCAACTGGAGTGGGATTGGATTGCGAAGTCACGGAATCCGACCTCAACCGAATTGAAGAGTTTTACCGTTCCCACGGGGCGCCCTCGCAGGTGGATGTGTGCCCTTATACCGACCTGAAGTTCCTGGAAATGCTAAAGTCGCGAGGCTACGGCTTCTCTGAATTCAATAACGTTCTCGTTCGGGAGCTGAATCCGAGCGAAGACTTGCCGCTGCTTCCATCCGGCGTCGAAATTAGGCGCGGCCGGACGGAAGAAGCGGAAATGCTAAGCAATATCTTGAAGCAATGCTTCTTTCCGGACGGAAACCTGCCAGAAGGAATGGACGAGTTGCTTTTGCCAATGTTCCATTTTCCAGATGCAGTGGTATTTGCCGGGTCTGTGAATGGGAAACTTGCGGCGACCGCAACCGGGCTGATGATTCCTCAGCGCAAAGTTGTCGCGTTGGCGGGGGCTGGCACGCTACCTGAATTCCGAAACCAAGGCCTGCAAACGGCTGTGTTGCAATATCGGATGCACGCCGCCGCTGAAGCAGGATGCGAACTGGCCGTAATAGTTACGCTCGGGGGGACCACCTCGCAGCGTAACGCAGAAAAACTTGGCTTCACGGTCGCTTACACAAAAGCGACGCTAGTGCGAGATTTCGCAAAAGCGTAGCTTACAGACCGCTGCGTGCGCCGGAGATTTCCTTCTGCTTCGGCGCATGCGGCGCTATAAAAGTGTTGCGGAACAATCGTTTATTCCGGCAGCCCGATCCTCCGCAGCAAATTCTTAAATCGCGGGTCATCGCGTAAAGGGTCAAACAGCGGGTCCACCTTGATAAACACAATCCTGGAGTCACGTAGTTCGTAGGCTTTGTCTAAACAGGCGAAGGCCTGATCTTTGTCTCCGAGGCCCGCGTAGATCACTGCGATATTGCGCCACGATATATATTTTGTCCTGGACCCCTCCTTGAGTTCATCGAGAACTTTGTCCGCATCGGCGGTTCTGCCAGCCCGCGCGTAGGCATGCCCGAGGCCGCCGAGATAGTCGGCAATCCTCCCCGACAAGCCAGCGGCCTTCCCGAATTCGAGCACCGCTTCCGGAAACTTTTTTCCTTAAACAGAACTTTCCCAGATAAGAATGCGCGTGAGCGAAATTCGGTGCGAGATCGGTGGTCTTCTTGAGCGGTCCCAGAGCGGCATCGTTTTGTCCAGATTCGAAAAGAATCTTGCCAACGCCCGCGTTGATAATCGGGGAATTCGGGTCGAGCTTCTGTGCCAATGCACTTTCGACAAGGGCCTCCCGGTGACGCCCCATTTCGGACAGAAACTCGGCATACCACTGGTGCGTAGTCGGATCGGGATTAAGCTCAATGGCCCGTCTGAACTCCTGTTCGGCACCGGGCCAATCCTAGTCGTAGTCCACTTTTATGTCGGCTAACGATGTGTGCGCTTCGGCCAGCGTGTCATTCAGGGCTAGGCTTGGGCGGCCGCTTCGCGGGCCTTGGGGAAGACTTCCCTGCCTGGCGCCAGCCGATATTCTCCGAGCAAGACATAGCTGTCGGCCAGTCCCGCATAGGCCAGCGCGTAGCTCGGATCTTTTTCAATCGCCTGGTTAAAATACTCACCAGACCAAAGGAAAACAAGTCGGTGCGAGCGTCCAATTCCTCGCCACGCACCTGCTCCGGCGACATGTAAGGTTCCGTACCGATGGCAGCGTCGGGCCGCGTCAACTGAGTCTGGTCGGTGTCGTGGGGTATCGAGGGAAACCGAGCACTGGTTGCGGAGCTGCCTTGCGTTAGCGAGAGTTTGGCCAAGCCGAAGTCAAGGATCTTGGCTTGCCCGCGCTTCGTGACGAAGATTTGCCAGGTTTAATGTCACGGTGGACAATTCCTCCGGCATAAGCGGCATCCAGCCCATCGGCAATTTGAATGGCTAGATTCAGCGCTTCCTCCATCGGAAGTGCTTTGCCGGCAATACGGTGGTTGAGCGGCTCCCCTTCCAGAAATTCCATGGCGATGCACTGTTGCCCGTTTTCACCACCAATGTCGTAAATTGTGCAGATGTTGGGATGATTCAGCGCTGAAGCTGCCTCGGCTTCCCGTTGAAAACGATCTAGGAAGGCGGGATCGTGGGCCATTTCTGGCGGCAGAAACTTGAGCGCAACGAACCGGCGCAGGCGGGTGTCCTCCGCCTTGTAAAC
>JANXUC010000043.1 GCA_025352065.1 Acidobacteriaceae bacterium
CCGGCACAAAAGACAACGTGATTTTTGAAGTCAAGAATCCCGGTCCCCCGATTCCGCCAGAAGACTTGGCGCATCTGTTTGAGCCCTTCTATCGAGCGCGTGCCAGCAGCGACTCTACCCCAGGATGGGGCTTAGGTCTGACGTTTGTGAAACGCGCCGTTGAGGAGCATCACGGCACAATTGAAGCCACCAGCGATCAGGATGCAATCCGCGTGCGAGTGGTCCTGCCTGCGACGGCTGGTCCTGACTCCAATGTGGGGCTGGGTCGGAATCAGGACCCAGTGGGTGAGTCCCACTGACCCACGTACCTAGTTACTTTTGTGAAATCTGAAGGATTTTTCAGAGAGCGCGAATGGTGCTTCATTTGCACTAGACAGGGTGTGGGTCGGACAAGACCCGGCTCTCGAAAATCAACTCGCCTGGAGAAATTGAATGAAAAAGTCCCTCTCCCTCGCTCTGGTAACTCTGCTGTTCGGATCGGTATTGGCAGGCGCTTCTGCGCTGATCACGAAACTGCAGGCGGAACACGATGCTGTCAACGCAGTGGGTGGCGGTACCGTCACTCTCATCCTGCAGGAAAAAGAACTCGGCAAGATTATCTGGTCGGTGGACGTTACCGGCTCCACCCACGAATACGAAGTCTGGGTCGACGCTCACACGGGCGCGATCCTTCAGATCCTCACCCAACCGTTGGGACCGCAGGCCGGTTTCATCACACAAAAGCAGGCAGACGCGGCAGCCCTGAAGGCAGTGGGCGGCGGCACGGTTATTCAATCTCAGCGTGACCAGTGGAAGGGCTATCAGATCTGGGACATCGCTATCACCCAGCCCGGCTTCGAATATGACGTTTTCGTGAATGCCCGCACTGGGGCAATTCTGCGAGTCGTCAAGTTCATCAACATGGCGGCTGCGGCCCAGGGTTATATTTCCAAGCTGGCGGCGGAAAAGATCGCGCTCAAGGCAGTCGGCGGCGGCAAGGTTCTCCTGGCCGTACTCGATACAACCGACAACCCGGTAAACTGGTCGGTGGATTTGCAAGCAACCAACGGCAAGGAGTACGAAGTTAAGGTGAATGCCCGCACCGGCAAGGTCATCACGATCATCATCGGAGGCTAACTTGGAGACTAGCGTGTTGTTCGCAGGGAACAATACGGTGAAGGGAACTCGCAGACCTACTCTCCCGAGGGGTCTGCGAGGTTCCCGTTTGCAGAGCAGGAGAGTTTCGCGCTCTCGATTGACTCTGCTCGCGACGCTTCCTCTTTGGGGAATGATGTTTTTGTGCGTGGCTCAGGCGCAGACCGCACAGAAGACGAATACAGGGCTCACTCCGGCGCCGTTTGCGGGTGCCACCATCTCCGAATGGAAAGGCGAAGTCCACGTTCAGATGCCTACGGCAAAAATGTCGTCGCCGAAGAGAGGACAGGTACTTGCAGCGGGCGCGATCATTGAAACCGGAGACGGGCGCCTGGTATTGGTTTTGCGCACCGACGAAAGTGAAATTCTAGTGCAGCCGCATACTCGTTTAATGGTGAGTGAGCCAGCGCCGGGGAATTGGAACGCGATACAAATACTCGTGGGTCGGGTTCGAGCCTACATACGCAAGCGGACTGGCGGAGCGCCGCCTTTCCAGATGGGTACACCCAGTGCCGTGATCGCGGTCCGAGGCACACGCTTCGATGTGGAGGTCAACAAGCGCGGAGTGAGTGAGATTGACGTATTCGATGGGTTGGTGGAAGTGGCATCCGTTACCGCAGCCGGGCACTCAGTTCTGGTGAGGTCCGGATTCTCCACACGTGTAGGGACAGGAACTGCTCCCGAGGCTCCCGTTCCGACCGGAGAAATTCGTCCTGGCGTCAATGCTCCTGACGAAATCGCCAGAGCCGAATTTGATCGAGAGCGCGCCCTGCAGTCCGACCGAGCTTTTGAAAATGAACTCGGTGAGCGGCCAGACTCGGAATTGGATGAATCAGTAGACGAGAATCGCGAGCCCGAGAAAGAATAATGCTCGCAGAGCGTCTAAGACAACAGCCGCAGTTGCCGGGGCGAGAATAATCTTTTTCAATCACGATTGTTTCGATCACGTTTTGTGTTATCGCCGTTCCCGATCACAAGTTCTGTCGACTCTTTCCAGAACCATGCAGGCGCCAGCGTTGTTCACAGGTGTGATTCTGCCGAGGGGCGACCCACCGATTACCCGCGCAGCTGCTGTTGCAGTGTCTCGCGATCTAATTCACCTTCCCAGCGTGCGACAACCAAGGTCGCAACTCCATTGCCGATCATGTTCACCATAGCGCGGAACATGCTCATGAAGCGGTCAATTCCCAGTATCAGAGCCATCCCTGCAACCGGAATTGTTGGAATTACGGATAGAGTTCCGACCAGCGCTATAAAACCTGCGCCTTGCACGCCGCTCGCGCCCTTCGAAGTCAGAACGGCCACCGCCATCAGAGTGAGTTGCTGAGAAAGGGTCAGAGGAGTACTTGTTGCCTGCGCGACGAACAGCGCTGCCAAGGTCATGTAGATACTGCTGCCATCCGTATTGAAGGTGTAGCCGGTGGGCACAACCAGTCCAACCAGAGATTTAGAGCAACCTAAACTCTGAAGTTTGTCCATGAGCGACGGCAACGCCGCTTCCGAAGAGCTAGTGGCTAGAACGAGCAGCAACTCCGCCTTGATGTAGTTAAGAAACTTGAAAATGCTAAACCCCGCCGCCCAAGCGATTGTACCCATCACGATCAGGACAAAAAAGAAACAAGTAACGTAAAACGTGGCGATAAGTTTAAGCAACGGGCCGAGCGACGCTATTCCATATTTTCCCACTGTAAAAGCCATCGCACCAAAAGCGCCGATAGGCGCGAAGCGCATGAGAATGTTGACTACGCCGAAAACAGCATGGGTTAGCGCATCGAACAAATCGACAACAGGTTTGCAGCGTGGACCGACGGAGGAAAGAGCGATGCCGAACAAGACGGCGACCAGCAAGACCTCCAGTATGTCACCTTTAGCAAAGGCGTCCACGACGGTGCTGGGGATTATGTGCAGTAGAAAATCTGTGACGTTCTGCGCTTTAGCTTGACCCGCATACTCCGAAACAGCTTTAGGATCGAGGTTTGCCGCGTTTATGTTGAAGCCGCTCCCAGGGTGGACGAGGTTGCCCACGAGCAGCCCAAACCCAAGTGCGATCGTGGACACGATCTCAAAGTAAAGGAGAGCCTTACCGCCAACCCTCCCAACTTTCTTCAAATCCTGCATACCTGCGATGCCGGAAACAACTGTGCAGAAGATGATCAAAGTGATGATCATCGTAATCAACCGGATGAAGGCGTCCCCGAGAGGTTTCATGGCGACAGCGCGTTCCGGGCTCGCGACGCCGAGCAGAACCGCCAAGACCATGGCCAGCGTGACTTGCGCCCACAGCGTGGCATAGAAAGGCTGCCTGCGCGGGGGCGCCAAGTGCGGCGCGGGTGCAGTGCGGATTTCTAACATCTACGTTTCTTTCGCAGCATCGAGTTTGTCCAGTAGTGGAGTTGCATCAATACAGTTGAACACAATCGCTGAATTCATATATCGCCGACTAAGAGCCAATTGCAGATAAAGGTCATAGATGTTTTGCACTTGACTTCTCCAGCCAGCCAAATTATCTCTTAGTGTTTTCCAACGTTCAGAACCTCTGTTGTTGAGTGACAGAGCATCGTTGCGCTAGATGTGAGAATGGAGTTGTTCTTAAGCCAATTTCGCGTATTGGCTGATTCCGACGAAGGCCGAACCCAGGGACCATAAGTCTGCTGTCCTGAAGCGCCGGTTAGCCCAACATTGAGTCAAATCAGTTTTGGTTGTCTTCACGACAGGAGATCATCATTTGTTCTTTTCCACTGCGCAAGTCTTTTTCTCTTTCGCTCCTCGCAGCGTTTCCCGTCGTGTTCACCTCTGCGGGTTTAGCGCAAACAGCCACCGGCAGTATTTTGGGAACGGTTTCCGATAGCACTGGTGCGGCAGTGTCCGGGGCAACGGTGACCATCAAAGCCATGGGAACTGGGACAACGCGTACCGTGAACACCAGCGCCTCGGGCACGTATTCCGCCGCAGCTCTCGTCCCTGGCGAGTATGACGTCAAGTCCCAAGCAGCGAGCTGTGGGAACGGGGATAAAGCGATCACAGTCGCCGTGGGCGGAACGGCGAATGGCGACTTCATGCTCAAGAAGGGAACAGCTGACATCAAGGTCGAGGTCACTACCGAGTCCGCGGGAGAAGTTAACACCGTGCAAGCGGTCGGAGAGGATGTTGAAACAGCGAAGCAGATTGAAATGATCCCGTTGAGCGGACGCAACTTTTTGGATTTGCCTCAGCTCAGTGCTGGCGTGCAGATTCAGGACGGCGGAAATCTGGATCCAACGAAACAGGGATTTGCCGGAATTTCGATTCAAGGGCGCTCGGGTTGATCGACTCGCATTCAGGTGGACGGCATCGATATCACCGACGATACGGTTGGAACCACCACCATGAATCTGTCGGAAATCCATTCAGCAGTTTCAGGTCGCGCAGTCGACTCTTGATCCTGCGAATAGTGTGTCGTAGTCAGGAGCGGTGAACGTCATTACCCGCGCCGGCGAGGATTTTATCCACGGCAGCGGATTTTATTAGTATCGCAACAATTAAGATGGTAGCTCCCATCAATGGCCAGAGTCCGCATTTTGATCGCAGCCAAACCGGATTCCGTTTCGTCGGAAAAAGCGGGTCTTGCTTTTCCCGATGCAGGTTTGCCGGCAAACGTCTGGGGTTCTATGTGGCGAACTTTTAGAAAGTGAAACCGAACCTGACGATCAGCGCAGCCCTTCGCTACAACCACATTACGGGAAGAACGGAAGCGATGCGCGAGGTCTTCCAGTTCCGGAACCATCGGTCCGTGGGGCGAGCCGAGTTTCCGAAGATCCCAATCTTAGTTTCGCACCGCAGGTGGGAATCGCCCGGGACCCGTTCAAAGACGAGAAAACGTCGATTCGGGCCGGGGAGGGCTTTTCTACGACAATTTTCTGGTTGAGAATCTGATTTTTGATCGACCGCTCCCTATTCCGGGTGGCTTGGCGAACAGCACGCCCGTGTTTACGAGTGGCATGATTCCAGGCACGACCTTTGATGTCGGGTCTGTTGTCGGCGAGTCCATCGGAAGCGTCGTAGATCAGGTGGTAGCCGCGCAAGCCGCTTATCAGACTTTCAATGATCGGTAGGCGAAAAATTTCGATCCCAACGGTATCCCCGGATCCCAGGATCCAAACGTTTTAAACTTCAATACTCTATTCAGCGTGCTGAGTCCGAATGTGAAGCTGCCACGGTCGGTTTCGTTCAATCTCGGTTTCCAGCGACAGATGACGAAGAGTTTTTTCCTTTCCGTCGACTATATCCGCAAAGTGAACACGCACTCCGTGTTGAAATCATGATGCAAATTGTGTGGGCGCGGCCAACACCTAGAATGTTCCGAATGCGCAAGCTTCCATTGCCAGCACGCTAGCATTCTGCGGTGTGGCCAGTATCGACGCGGCAATCGCCTCTTGCCCGCTAGCAACAGATCCACTCCGCAAAAGGGAACATCGCAGATTTTGCCCAATTTGGTTTTGGCAGTGCGGCGAGTGGCCTCTTCACCCAGTTCGTGACTCCCGGTAGCGGTGCATTCCCCAGTAAGAACACGAACTTCGGGTGGGTCGTTGTGAGCGATACGATCAGGCTCTTGGGATTCAATGCGCTGCAGATTCGGGTGAAGCAGGACATTGGCAGCCCCTTCAAGGGCGTCCGCCATTTCTTCTGGCTCGCGAACTACAATCTTTCTCGCAACAACTCGACGGCGCCCGATCAGGATGTCGTTTACCTCCAGAATGCTCATGACAACTTGAGGCCCTCACACTACTTTGGTGCGAATTCGTTGGATCGTACCCACATGTTTAGCTTTGCGGCGACGTTTGAGTTTGCTGGTGGGCTGCAGCTCACTATGCTGACCCGTATCAACAGTGCGCTCTCCAACACGCTGAATCTGCCGCTCGGGTGCGGTTGCCAGGGCAAGAGTTTTCAATCGGATATCACTGGAGATGGCACAGCGGGAGATGTTTTGCCGGGCACGAATGTGGGCGCCTTCGGTCGCAGCGTGAAGGTCGCAAGCTTGAATGGCAAGATTGACAGCTTCAATACGAAGTATGCCGGACAACTTACGCCAGCGGGCCAGGCATTGGTCGCAGCAGGAGTCATCTCGGTGAGTCAACTACAACAGCTTGGTGGCGTTGTGCAGCCGAATCGTCCACGCCCCCAACGGACAGGTGGGTATCGACAGCTTCGTAGCGAATGACCTACGCCTGAGCTACCCGATTCACTTGTCGCATATCTGGCGCGGTTTTGGAGAAAACGCTGTTCTTCAGCCAATCCTCGTTCTATACTCTGTGGCGAACAAGGCAAATTACGATCCTCCACAGGGCTTTGTATCTGCTCGGCTGCGAGGCGTTCTTGACGGCACGCAAGGTTCCGCGAACGGAACCACTCCGTCGCAACGAATCAATCGTTACGGGCTGGGGTCGGGCGTGTTTTCGCAAGGCATTCCACGGGCCTTCGAAGTCGGAATGCGTCTGACATTCTAGCTTGGAAACTGTTGTGCGCCTGGATTTCGAACTTGGAGTGAATGGAGAAATGCGGTAGGGTTACTCATGAAAAGAGTGTTTGCACTCGCGTTGCTTTCGGTCATGATGACTTCCACCGCCTTTGCTCAAGCGGGCGTTTCCAGTTCGACCTTAGTGTTTTCTCAAGTGAATGTCATTGATGCGACCGGGTCACCGCTGCAATCGGACATGACCGTGATCGTCCAAGGGCAGCACATTGCGGAGATCGGGAAGAGTGGGAAGGTAAAAATCCCCGCTGGCGCAAACGTCATAGATGCGCAGGGTGAGTATCTGATTCCCGGCCTGTGGGATATGCATGTTCACACCGTCTTCGGGGATTGGTTGCCGAGGAACGAGAAAATTACCTTACCACTATTTGTTGCGAACGGAGTAACCGGCATACGCGACATGGGGGGCGACCTTGACGTGCTCAAGCAATGGCGCTCGGAAATTGCCGCTGGTAAGTTGCTGGGGCCACGAATGGTGATTGCGGGTCCGATGCTCGATGGTCCGGTACCGCGCTTTCCTAGTTCTGCACCGGTTGCAAATGCCGCGGATGGGCGCAAGGTAGTCGATGATCTCAAGTTGCAAGGTGTGGACTTCATTAAGATACAATCACTGATTCCGCGCGATGGATACTTCGCTGCTGCCGAGGAAGCCAGGAAACTCGGCATTCCATTTGTCGGACATGTTCCGGATACAGTACGAGCTTCCGAGGCTTCCGATGCGGATCAAAAAAGTATTGAGCACTTCACGGGGATTTTTGAGGGTTGTTCCACCATCGAAGACCAGTTGTTGAAAGGCCCCAAGGGCTTAGGGCTCAATGTGAAGACCTACGATGCTACGCGAGCGAAGACGATCATTGCTCTTATGGCTAAGAACCAGACTTGGCAAGTCCCAACGCTGGTCTGGGAACGAGGTCAATGGCTCGTCGACGACATTGACTTGAGTCACGACCCGCTTACGAAGTATGCTCCAGCGGCATGGAAAGACCGGACTTGGCCCATGTTCACTCGCGACATTATCAAAGACATGGATGTTGATCCTTTGCTGACCCGCAAGCGTTTCGTGCAGATGGAGTTTGAGATGACGCTGGCCATGCACCGCGCTGGGGTGCCGTTTATGGCAGGCACAGATACAGCCGCTGGGGTGCATATTTTCCCGGGGTTTAGCCTGCATGACGAAATAGCGTTGTTCGTCGATGCCGGTCTAACTCCGATGGAAGCGTTGCAAACGGCGACTCGAAATCCCGCGCAGTTTCTGGGGCGCACCTCAGAAATCGGTACCATCGAGAAAGACAAGATTGCGGACCTTGTGTTGCTGGACGCCAATCCACTGGACGATATTCACAATACTCGTAAGATTCGCGCAGTGGTTCTGAACGGGCGCTATCTTTCTCGCGCTGATTTGGACGAAATGCTGAAGCAGGTGGAAGCCGCAGCTGCTGCTTTCAAATAGGTCTGCAAGTTCTAGCTCTTCGTTTTGATTCCCAAGAGGAGAACTATGCGAATTCAACCCTTGATCCGTGTTTCTAGAGCAGCGGTCTTTGCGATCTTATCGTTCGTCGGCGCTGCCGTTGGTTGGGGCTAACACTTCCCCGATTCGACTTGAACTGAATGCAACGCAGGCTCCTGCGGGCATACTGCATGCTCACATGACGATACCCTGCCACTGCAGGGTCACTTACGCTCGCCTACCCACAGTGGATTCCGGGAGAACACCCGCCAAATGGTCCACTAGGTCAAGTGGTCCGGCTCGTATTCACGGCAAATGGGGAACCAATCAGTTGGCGACGCGATGACCTCGACATGTTCCTGTTCCATGTTGATGTCCCTAGCGGCGTAAGTGAAATTAAGGCTGACCTGGATTTTGCCTGCGTTGTCGGGGCGGGAGGATTTCAGTCCACCGTCTGTAGTTCCTATGACCAACTGGTGGTCAATTAGTGGGAAGTTGTTTTGTATCCGCCAAACTTACCGAATGACCGCGATCCGTTCAGAGCAAGTACCGCTTTGCCGACAGGTTGGCGTACAGCAGTGCGCTCCCGTTTGATCGCGAAGAAACGAATAATGCAATCGTGTTCAAGAGGGAGAACACAGCAGCAACGAGTCCGTCGATGGGCGACTGAAAAAATCGCGATTGCTGGAGTTGCTGGGCAAGTCTTAGCTCAATTGGGAATGACCTGGGGAGTGAGCAAATCGCTGGCATCAAATGGCGCGATCTTGAATTTGTTGATTCCGGTCATCAGCGCTGTCCTGGCCTCACTCATGCTCGAAGAGAGAATCATGCTGCTGCGCGTTGCCTCTCTCGGGATCGGGCTGTTTGGGGTGGTTCTGATGTCGATTATTGACTTGAATCAAGCTTGATTTGGAGAGATGCGCTTTCTGGTTGGCAATGTTCTATTCTTGGGCCGCTGCCTGGGTTCGTCTTTCTATAACGTCTATTGCAAGGGACTAATGCAACGTTTTGCTGAAATTGAAATTCTGATCTTCAGCTACATCACGGCTTCGATTGCCAGTTTGCCCCTCCTGATTTGGGTGGAGCCATTCTCGTGGAGTACCTTCCAAAAATTCGACTGGCAAAGCTGGGCCGTCTTCGCGTTCCTAGCCTTGTTCATGTATGGAGCTTCGATGTTGCTGTTTTTCAAAGCTCTGCAACATCTGGATGTGACCACAGCCTCCGCGACCCTTTACCTAGTACCGGTTTTTGGCGTCTTTCTTGCCGCAGTTTTGCTGGGCGAAAGGCTAAATACTCTGGCAATTGCTGGCTCCGGGATCGTGCTAGTCGCGACTGTTTTGATCATGAGATACGACACCAGCTACTGACGAGCGCGCTGCGGCCTAGCTATGTGCTCAATGTGGAAGACTGTTTTCAGCTCGCGAAAGCCAAGAAGAGCGGTACGTGGAACGTTGAGAACCGGCTAACTCAGGTAGTGCTGCCAAGGAATGACCGTTCGAGACAAGAAGGAACTACGGATGGAAATAAGAGAGGATGAGTTCTGTCGCACGGTGCGTAAATATAACAGGTCACTGCTGTCCGGTTAAAAGTTTGGCAGGCGACGAAGGCCGATCAAAGTCGGGCGGGTACGAGGCTGCCAACCGTAATAACCAATTCCGGAGGTCACAGTGCGAGAGAATGTTGGCGACATGGATCGTGGAATACGCGTCGTCCCGGCCTGTGCAACAGGGATGGGACTCACCAAGACGATTAGTACAATTCCCGCCCCGGGGCTGGCGCTGTTCAGTCGTATTTTTGTTCTAGACGGCAACGCTCGATGGTTCGGTTTCCTTGGCGTCATTCCCCGGGGCACTGCCCTTTTCAGTTTCTGTCCGCTGTAGACTGTGTTCGGGTTCAGTTCGCGTCCGTTGTCGGGAAAAACGTAGCACGCAGAGCATGGGCGTTTGCCAGCGTCTTGAGTTTAAAGTTTCTGATGAATGCGAGGAGCGTGGTCAAATGTCAAAACTACCTGAAATCCCGAATCGCCTAAGCCAGCAATATCCCGCCGTTTGGAAAGCCTTCAATGAATTGGGTAGTTGTTGCCATGAAGCAGGGCCCCTTGACGAGAAGTGCCGGCGATTAGTTAAGCTAGCTCTTTCAATGGGCGCGGGCTCGGAAGGGGCAGTGCACTCGGCAGTTCGTAACGCAAGGGTCAGTGGCGTTTCCCAGGAGGAGATTGATCACGTCGCGCTGCTAGCTATTACAACGTTGGGCTTTCCTGCGGCGGCGCGTGCAATGGCTTGGGTCCGGGACATGCCCGAAGAAAAATAGCTAAACCGCCCTGAGTTGTTCGCTGCGAATTTGCGCGCGCAACACGTTGCGAATGAGCTGGCAAGCTTGCTTGACCTCTGGAATCGCCAGGGAGCAGTAGACTTGTTTGCCTTCGCGGTGGGTCAGGATAATACCTGCGGCTTTAAGGATCGTCATGTGCTGCGACAAATTCGGCTTGGAGATTGAAAGCTCTTCCTGAAGCTCCGATACGGAATAGGGCCGTTGTCCAATCAAATCCAAAATCCGGAGGCGACTGGCGCTGGCGAAAGCTTTACAGATCGTCACTTGCTTGTCATAGATCAACTGTTGAAGCTGGTTCTCGTTTTTCACGCGACACCTCTGTCCCTTGTCCTACAGTTCAATCGAAGCTGCTCATTTGCCCGGCAAACACGAATATGTAACTGAGCAAAAATCCTCCCCCAAGTACCAGCACAGCGGTAAGTGCAGTGAGCCGCTGGTTGTAATGAACGGGCGCTCTGGAAAGGAACGCGGGGACACTCTCAAAGACTTCGATCCCCAACTGTAGCAGCAGTCCAAGTCCCAGAAAAAAGACCCAGAACAGCCCGGTGAACGGCCTGCCCAAAATCAGTGCAAGTGAGTTCTTGACTGCCTGCGTCGAAAGCGGTCCATGCACGACGTACGGAACAACGATGAAGAACTCCAGGATCAAGAGGCCGATATCGAGGCCGTAGAGCATGCGGAATCCGCGAGAATCAGATGGCTCATGACTCAAGGCGAGCACCAGCATGATGCTGGCACAACCAGTGGAAAGTGCTGAGAAAAGGAAGAGTTGGGCCACCAGGTTCGTGTTCCAGAACGGCCGGGACTGCACCGCTCCCAGCAGGACGCCCGTATAGATACCCACGCCCACGCTGATCGGCAACCCAAGCAGGGCGAGAATCCGCTGCTTGCCAGAAAGGTCGCAATTCAGGATTTGCAAAAAGCGAAGTTTCCCTGGGATTTTGGAGAATATCCACCTGCGTTCATCTTCCGTGAGCCAGGACTAGAAATAACAAACGCTACCACACTGAACGCGATGAGCAGCCAGGATCCGAGAGACATGGGACTGGTCCATCGAAGACGCACGAAAAGCTTCCAGAAACGATACCAATGGCCCAAATCAAAGATCAGCAAAAAGCTTCCAATCAGCACGGGCCATGGAGCTAGCAGCGCCCCCAACCTCGCGATGCGTTTGTAAGCAGAATCGTGACCGTTTGCGTGCAGTAGAGCCGCGAGCGCGGAAACGCAATAGAGCCCGGCAGAGAGTCCTCCGAGAAAAAGATAGCTCACGATCAGGTAGCCCCATTCAATCTGCTTCATCGCGCACTCCTTATAAAAGGTAGTAAATCTGTGGACTCGTACCCGCCTCAGGCTTCTTCGTGAGGTGCCGCCGTCGCTCCAGTAACTGCCGCACCGGCCCATCGGGGTCATTCAAATCGCCAAACACTCGAACCTTGGATGGGCAGGTTTTGACGCAAGCGGGTATCTCGCCTCGATCCACAAGCTGGACGCAGAAGTCACACTTCTCGACCACGCCCTTGTCTTCACGGAAGAATCGCGCGTCGTAGGGACAAGCGATAATGCAATAACGGCAACCCACGCACTCGGACTCATTGATGGCAACGATTCCGTCCGGACGTTGATAGGAGGCGCCAGTTGGACATACCCGAACGCACGCCGGACTCTCGCACTGCTGGCACTGTCCGGGTTCGAAAGCGGCTAGCAGCTTCGGCCACTCACCGCGATGCTCTTCAGCAATCCAATTCCTGCTGTAGCGGAGTGGAACTCTATTCTCCGCACGACACGCGACTACGCATGCTTTACAGTCAATGCACTTCTTCGAATCGATCACCATCACGTAACGTTTGTTGTGCGTTGCCATGTCCGCTCCCCTAAGCCCTTCTTACTTTCACGAATGTTTCGTGCAGAGCGGCGTTGCCGGAAACTTTGTCCCAAGCAGTTTCGAGGATTTGAGCATCGCACGCTCCAACTCCTGCGGTTAGGCGCTGCCATTTCGCGCGCTTGCCAAACCCATGCAGCATGAAAGTGCAATCGGGTCGGATTTCTTGTGTGATCTTCGCCTTCAGCCGGACCGATCCCACTGTGCTGGTTGCCTCGACAAGCTGGCCGTCTGCAACTCCGAGCGAGTCCGCCGTCACCGGGTTCAGCCACAAGCGATTTTCTGAATCGAAAGCATTCAGCCACGGATTGTTGGTGCTGTTCGCGTGCGTAAAGTAAGCCTTCCGCCCCAGAATCAACCGAAGCATGCCAGCAGGCGGAGGCGTGGGGGACTGATATATCGGCAACGGATCGTAGCCAAGTTCCTGCAGCCTCTCGGAAAACAGTTCAATCTTTCCCGACTTGGTTACAAAACGATGCTCCGCATTCAGCGTTGTTCCGTACTTCGGGAACCCCGGTGGCGCATAGATGCCATGTTTCTTTAAATAGTCCACGGGAGTTTCAAGCGGCAGTTCTTTCAGCTGCGCGTTCACCCATTGCTCGATTGTGAAATCAAAATATTGTGAAAGATTGAGTCGTTTGGCTAACCCTTGAACAATATCCAGCGTGGGTTTGGTATCGTGTAACGGCTTAATCACCGGTTGCCGATAAACCACGACCGGGCAGATTCCGCTCATCACTTCGGCTGGGTCTTGCCGCTCTAAATAGGTGGATTCTGGGAAGATGACATCGGCGTACCAGGCCGTATCGCTCAATGCGAGGAACTGGAGAAGCACCTCGATGGTTGTCCTCCGTGCAAGGCCTTTCTGGCCAGCTTGGAAGCCACGATAGAGGGTTGCCGCCGGTTGCCGAGTCAGGCCCCGGATCGCGTTAAGGCAGCCAAGCTCCGAAAGGAAGTGCTGTCGCGTTATGAGTGCGCGCTGGCAAAGACAATCGGCTAGGAGCAGAAAAAGGCTTCTCGTGGCCGGATGCGCCGGAGTTTGCTTGAGCCAGCAGCAAGGCTGTGATTTCTTTTTCAAAAACAGACATGTCAGTGGCGCCAATGTGCTTAGCGTAGATGCGGCCGTCGCGGCCTATCAGAAGAGTGATCGGCAGTCCGAGGACTCTTCCGTAAAGCTCGCCAGTCTCCGCGTTGCCCATCACAACCGGGTAGTTCATTTTGAAGCGCTGGTAGAAGTCGCGCACGGGCTCCGGTCGGTCGTACATGGAAACGCCGATGATCTGAAGGCGTTGGTCACGGTATTTGTTCTGTAGTTCCACAAGGTGGGGGATCTCCTCGCGGCAGGGGTCGCACCATGTTGCCCAGAAGTCGAGCAGGGCGACTTTGCCCCGGTAGGTGGAGAGATCCAGCGTTTGTCTAGCAGTCAATTCGGGAAGCGAGAAGTTGGGAGCGAGCTGTCTCCCCAGTGAGCTATTTTGCACAGATATGACACGAGAGGTTCTTTATCCTTATTTGTTTGGGATCTCTATTGGGTACACTGCGAGTCACTCAGAACGGAATCCCTGGCTAAGGGGCGATTTGCTTAAGATTAAGATATTGACGGGCGTCCCGCGTGTCGTCGCGGCCAAGCGCTATTTCTGCTATATCCTGGTAGCACCTTTTCTCAAACACATACAGCCTCGATGGCGGAAATGGCGGCGGCCTGCATTGCGTCTGAGGGCACCCATCCCTTTCGCGGGACCGCCGCTTCGATGATTGTGTTCCCCGTCGCGCCGGACTACGAACGGCATCCTGAGTATGGCCGCGATTTGGACTACACCATGGGCGAAATCGGGGTCGCAGGACACTGGATCAAAATTTTGCTCCACCACCTGTTCCTCTACAAAGCGCGTTTGCGACCGGGTTGGCCAATGATTCCGGAGTGATTCATGAGCAAGCCAATAAGCGAATTCACGCCGCCAAAAGCGCAAATGAAGCCCGCTTTCTATGTCACTAAGCCAACACGCATCACTGCTGTTTTTGCGGACATTCCTTCCGTGGCAAATGTGGCGATTTGCCTGGATCAACCTCAAGATGCTGAGAATTATTCGCAAGAGCCACAAGAACCCTTGAGGGATAAGGCTGCTCATTCGCGCGCGGTCACCAGTTGCTTGCTTGTATGCCACTCCGCGAATCAGCGATTTCTCGTAACAAATTCTCTGGTTATTCATTTATTCGTGTGGCTCCGAGGACAGGAGCCCGTAGGAGGTGCAAGTGATCACGGCTAAGGTTCAGCTTACTCAGCCACTCAGGGCAGGGCGGCAGTTCGCCGCCACAACTGGTAGCGAACACCACATGTTGCTCGACGATGCAGCCGGGGATACCGGTCCTAAACCCATCGAATTAGTCGCAGTAGGCCTGGCTGGCTGCACGGCATTCGACGTCATTACCGTTCTTCGCCAGAAGTATCACCAGAAAGTCACGGGATATGAAGTGAGGGTTGAGGCCGATCAGGCAGACCGTCCGCCGCAGGTGTTTACGACGGTGAGAATCCACCATGTAGTGACCGGCTTCGATATTGACGCGACAGCGGTGGAACAGGCCATCCGCCTTTCCGACGAGAAGTATTGTTCGGTCGGATCGATGGTGCAAAAGACGGCCAGCTTTCATACTACGCACGAGATCGTCGATGAAAAGACGGAGTGGATGAAGCCGCTCGTGGCCGCCGGAGTGGTGTCTTGAAGATCACCTCCAAGTCCGCGTTGGCTGCGATCACGCTGCTAGGACTGCTGCAAGTGGTCTGGGGGCAAGAGGCGGCGGAACCCGTCCCTCTTACCCTGCAGCAGGCGGTGAAAATGGCGTTGGAAAAGAATCCGCTGCGAAAGGCGGCGGTTGCGGATACGAAAGTGACGTCGGCCGACGTGCGCGTGGCACGATCAGCGCTTCTGCCACATCTAACGTTTTCCGAAACCGCTACCCGTGGAAACGATCCGGTTTACGTGTTTGGCACCAGACTACGACAAGGGCGTTTCACTTCGGATGATTTCAAACTATACAAGCTTAACACCCCTTCACCCGTCGGCAATTTCAACACGCGCTTTGGCGGAACCTGGAATTTATTCGACTCTTTTGCCAGCACGCATGGAATCAATCGCGCAAAGGAAATGGACGAGGCTGCGGGGCATCAGCTCGAACGTACCGATCAGGAGATCATCTTTCGAGCGATTACGTCGTATTACGACATTCTATTGGCAACCAAACAACTAGAGGTGGCCGAGCAGGCAACGAAAACGGCACAGGCCATCCTGGATCGCAGTCAGGCCAGATTTGACAGTGGGCTGGTGGTGGAATCGGATCTGCTGATCGCGAAAGTACGCGCGGCATCACGGCAGCAGGAACTCATTCGCGCCAGGAAGAATGTCGCTTTGGCACAAGCCCAGTTGGCGACCACGATGGGTGTAACGCTGGAGTCGTCTTTCCGTATTTCCGACGTGCTGTCGGAACGCATCCCCCGGGTTCCCGTCCTTCAGGAAATGGAAAAGAAGGCTCTCGCGACCCGACCGGATCTGAAACGGGTTCAATCGGAAGAGACAGCCCAGAAACAAAATGTGGCGATAGCAAAATCATCATTCGGCCCGCGCGTGAACGCCTTCGCCGGTTGGGAGATCGACAACCCAACATTTGTGGGAGGCGGCGGCAACAACTGGCTGGGCGGTGTGGAAGTGCAGTTTGACATCTTCCAAGGCGGCGCCAAACGTGCGGAACTGTCCCGTCAACGCGCGTTTCAGGAGCGATCGGCAGCTATGAAACAAGTGGCCGATGACGGGGTCCGCCTGGAAGTTCGTCGCGCTTACTACAATCTGGCCTCCACCCGTCAGGAAGTGGAGGTTGCGCGGGCTGCAATTGCTCAAGCGCAGGAAGGTTTTCGCATTAACCAGAATCGCTACGAAGCCGGACTGACAACCATTGCCGATCTCTTAGGGGCTGAAGAAGCTGCGCACCGCAGTCAATCCGACTACTGGGACGCTGTTTACCGCTTCCATACCAGCTACGCCAACCTGGAGTTGGCGAGCGGGACTCTGAGCCCGCAATCTCCCGTGATGATGCCATGAATCGTATGAGTCTTATTTGTCGAAGTCTTCTTATCGCCGTCGTTCTGACATTCGGAATCGGGTGCTCCTCCAAGCCACAACCACTGGTTCAGCAAACGGAAGTTGTTCACGCCGCTACAGTCGCGACACAGCGCGCCAACATCCCGGATCTGCTGGAGGCATCCGGCACGGTGCATGCCGCGCAGACGAGTGAACTTGCCAGCCAGATGATGGGAAACATTGTCGAGATTCGAGTGCATGAAGGAGACCGGGTGCAGCGCGGACAGGTGCTTGCTGTGATCGACGATTCCCAGTCGCGGGCTGAAATGAATCGCGCGAACGCCGCTGACAACGCAGCTCAGCAGCAGTTGGTGGCGTCGCAAGCGGACTTGGGCCTCGCCGAATCAACCTTGAAACGCTACCAGAGTTTGTACGACAAGAAGTCAGTGAGTCCACAAGAATTTGACGAGGTAAAGGCCCGTCAGCAAGCAGCGATCGCACGCCGCGACTTGGCACGCGCAGGCCAGGCCCAGAGTAAAGCGGTGTTGACACAATCACGCACATCGGTCGAATTCACCCGAATTCGCGCGCCGTTTGATGGGTTGGTCACCGAGAGAAGAGCTGATCCAGGAACACTCGCGGCTCCAGGCACGCCGGTCTTTACCATCGAAGATCTAAACCACTATCGGTTGGAAGCTGCGGTCAACGAAAACGATCTGCGCTACGTTCGGATGGGACAAATGGTGCAAGTCTCCCTCGATGCTCTCAATGACGCAAAACTAAATGGCAAAGTCATTCAAATCGTTCCCGCAGCGGATTCCGCCAGCCGCAGCTTTTTAGTGAAGATCGAATTGTCACGGGACACAAGGCTGCGCACGGGATTGTTCGGTCGGGCGGCGTTTTCTCGTGGGGAGCGATCCTCCTTGTTGATTCCGAGAACTGCGGTCATAGAACGAGGACAACTGCAATGTGTCTATGTTCTGGATCGGAACAAGGTCGCAGACTTACGCTACGTCACGTTGGGCCAGTCTTCGGGAACTGACATTGAGGTGCTTGCCGGTCTCCAGGATGGAGAGCGTCTTGTAGCTAAACCGGCGGAAACTGACTTGAGCGGCAAGCGCGTCGAGGCCGAATGATGATGGAAAACGATTCGAAACCGCCGAACCGGCCTTCGAGACCGCTGGGGCTTGCAGGTCGAATTGCGCACAGCTTTATCAACTCCAAGTTGACGCCGCTAGTGATCGTTGCGGCCCTGCTGCTGGGCGTTTTTAGCATCCTGGAGACTCCGCGCGAGGAAGAGCCGCAAATCGTCGTCCCTATGCTCGACGTCTTCGTGCAGATGCCAGGAGCATCGGCGGAAGAAGTCGCGCAGCGAGTCAGCCTCCCCATGGAGAAGCTGCTGCGCGAAGTTCCCGGCGTAGAATACGTTTACTCCATCAGCCATCCCGGCATGAGCCTGTTGATCGTGCGTTTCTACGTGGGTTCGAAAGAAGAAGATGCCATCGTACAGACGTACAACAAGCTCTATTCGAATTTCGACCGCATTCCGCCGGGTGTCTCACAACCGGTGATCAAGAGCCGGTCTATCAATGACGTGCCGATCATGGCGTTGACCTTGTGGGGAAAGGACTATGACTCCTATCGGCTGCGGCGAGTTGCTGGCGAGTTGGAAAACTCCCTCAAGCAACTCGACGATGTCTCGGAGACAAAAATTATCGGAGGCCAACCCCGGCAGTTGCGGGTTGTTCTCGATACGCAACGTCTTTCCGCCTACGGTCTAGCGCCGGGTGCCGTCGTCGCACAGTTGCAGAACGCGAACAGCCGTGCGCAGGTGGGCAGCTTTTCTCGCGATAACCGTGAATTGCAGGTTGAAGCCGGTACGTTCTTGACAGGGATCGAGGACTTGCGCCAAGTGGTGGTGGGCGTCCACGCTGCCCGTCCCGTCTACTTACGCGACGTTGCGGAGAAGCTGGAGGACGGCCCCGCCGAACCCAATACGTATGTCCGATTTGCGAATGCGCGCGGCAGCTTGGATCACGCATCGGACGCGGACAATCGCTCCGAACATCCCGCC
This sequence comes from Acidobacteriaceae bacterium, assembly GCA_025352065.1. Classification (GTDB taxonomy): domain Bacteria; phylum Acidobacteriota; class Terriglobia; order Terriglobales; family Acidobacteriaceae; genus JANXUC01. Next base: position 18,445 of record JANXUC010000043.1, read on the forward strand.
GTCACCATTACTCTCGCCAAGCGCAAAGGCACCAACGCAACAATCATCTCTGAACGAGTGCTGGACCGAATCAACTCCCTTCGCGGCTACACATTGCCCAATGATCTCAACCTTACGATCACGCGTAACTACGGAGAAACAGCCAAAGACAAATCCGACGAACTTCTAAAACATCTCTTCATTGCCACATTGTCGGTCACACTCTTGATTGCTCTTGCGTTGGGTTGGCGTGAATCGGGCGTCGTGCTGCTGGCAATTCCGGTCACGCTGGCACTCACACTCGCCGTCTTCTATCTGTACGGCTACACGCTCAATCGAGTCACTTTGTTTGCGCTAATTTTCTCCATCGGCATTTTGGTGGACGACGCCATTGTTGTGGTGGAAAACATCGTGCGCCATTTCCGACTACCAGAGAGTCGTGGTCGGTCCTTGGCGGACGTGGCCGTCGAGGCGGTGGATGAGGTAGGGAATCCTACCATTCTCGCAACCTTCGCCGTGGTTGGAGCGATCCTGCCCATGGCTTTCGTGCGCGGCCTAATGGGTCCCTACATGCTGCCCATCCCAGTGGGAGCTTCGGCGGCAATGCTGTTCTCGCTGATGGTCGCTTTTGTTGTGTCTCCCTGGGCCTCCTTGAGATTGCTGAAACACTACGCAAGCAACACGCACGCGCACTCCGGGCATGAGAGCGAAGGCTGGACCACGCGTCTCTATCGCCGGATGATGAACCCTCTAATTCTCAACCCGCGCCGTCGATGGATGTTTTTTGCGGGGGTCGTAGTGATGCTGCTGGCCGCAGTCGCTTTTGTGCCGTTGAAATGGGTGCGCATGAAGATGCTCCCGTTCGATAACAAAAGCGAGCTCCAGGTCATCATCGACATGCCGGATGGAACTCCTCTAGAGCAAACAACCCGCGTGGCTCAAGCGCTAGGGCAGCGTCTGGGCGAACAGCCAGAAGTCATCAACTACCAGATTTATGCAGGCACATCCGGCCCCTACAACTTCAACGGACTTGTGCGGCACTATTTCTTGCGCAGTCAGCCCAACCAAGCGGATATCCAGGTGAACCTGCGTTCGAGGCACGACCGAACCGCGCAGAGCCACGAAATTGCGCGGCGGTTGCGGCCGGAACTCGACAAGATTGCTGAACCCTTCGGCGCGCGGATCAAGGTCGCGGAAGTTCCACCGGGTCCACCCGTGCTCCAAACGTTGGTCGCCGAGGTCTACGGACCCAACTACAAGAGTCAGATCGAACTCGCGGCGCAGATCAAGAACATATTCAAACAGACGCCAGGGGTCGTTGACGTCGATTGGTATGTCGAAGACCCTCAAACCAAGTTCGACATGAAGGTGGACCTGGAAAAGGCGGCGCTCCATGGGATATCGCCCGCCGATGTTACGCGCACCTTGCAAGTGGGTTTGGGTGGCGCTAGCGCAGGTTTGCTGCACGATCCTCGTTCACGAGAGGACATTCCAATCGAAGTACGGCTTGCGCGCCCTGATCGGTCGGGAATTGAAAATCTTGGCAACCTGAAACTGCCAACATCTTCCGGTGGGCAAATTGCTCTGCAGGAAATCACAACCACCCGCCAAACAACCATAGACACCAGCGTCTACCGCAAGAATCTTCAGCCCGTTGTCTACGTCACGGGAGACGTGGCGGGAGGAGAAGAGAGTCCCGCCTACGCCATCATGAAGATGAGCGACGCCATCGACAAAATCAGACTGCCGGACGGCACGGGCGTGAAGCAATACAAGGGCACGACCATGCCCGAACGCACAGATCACCTCTCCATGAAGTGGGATGGCGAGTGGCACATCACGGTGGAGGTGTTCCGCGATCTTGGCCTAGCCTTCGCTGCTGTTTTGGTACTGATCTACGTGCTGGTCGTCGGGTGGTTCCGTTCCTTCCTGACGCCGCTGGTCATCATGGCTCCAATTCCATTGACACTGGTCGGAATCCTGCCCGCACACGCACTGATGGGCGCATTCTTCACCGCAACTTCCATGATTGGATTCATCGCCGGTGCAGGGATCATCGTCCGTAATTCCATCATCCTTGTCGACTTCATCGAATTGCGCCGAGCGCAAGGGATGTCGCTGGAAGACGCGGTTGTGGATGCCGGAGCAGTGCGCTTCCGCCCGATGTTGCTGACGGCGGCGGCTGTGGTCGTAGGCGCGAGCGTGATTCTATTCGATCCAATTTTCCAGGGACTAGCCCTATCGCTGATGGCAGGAGAAGTGGCCTCGACGGTACTTTCACGCATGGCTGTTCCCGTTTTGTATTATCTAAGCCAGCGCGGTCACAGTGCGGGTCATTTCCAAGCAAAGCTTTGAAGAACTAACCACATTCAATTGGAGGGAACAATATGATGATCGAACGCTACGTGAGATTAATTGCTGGAATCTTCATTCTGGGTTCGCTGGCACTTGGCCATTGGGTGAACCCGTACTGGTATCTCTTCACCGGGTTCGTCGGTTTAAATCTATTGCAGTCGGGACTCACCAACTGGTGTCCGATGATGACGTTTCTGCGTAGACTAAGGGTGAGCAGCTAAAAGGGGGTCAGAGCATGCCTGGTTGGATTTGGGTGCCTGCATTTCTTGTCAGCTACGGAGTCCTAACGCAGTGGCTTCTGCCAAAGCTGGGTATTCCCACCTGACGGAGCCAAGGCTGCGTCGAGTCTCGACGCGAAATCCCTCCGGGAGAGCCGGTACCGGAAATTCGGACAGGGGTATAAGTGGAGGATCTGTTCATCGGCAGCCTAAGATGGCTGTGATGAGGAGAGCAGATGACGAGACGACCCCGCAGGAACCATACCGGCACCTTCAAGGCGAAAGTGGCATTGGAGGCGATCAAGGGCGAAAAAACACTTTCGGAGTTGGCCTCACAGCATGACGTGCATGCCAACCAGATTACACAGTGGAAAAGCCAGCCGCTGGAGGGCGCGGCAGGCGTCTTCGGCGAGGCCAGGACGGATCAGCCAGCCCCCGTGGACCTCAAGACGCTGCACGCCAAGATCGGCGAGTTGACCCTGGAGAACGATTTTTTAGAAGGGGCGCTCACCAAGGCGGGACTTCTGAGCGCCAGAAAATGATCGACCCCCAGCACGATCTTCCCCTCAAGAAACAAGCCGAAGCGCTCGCCATCAGCCGCAGCAGCGCCTACTATCGCGGTCGTCCGGTGCCAGCCGCCGATCTGTGGCGGATGCGGTGCATCGATGCGGTGCATCGACGAGTTCCATCTGAGTTATCCCTTTGCGGGTAGCCGTATGTTGCGCGATCTGTTCTGGCAGCAAGGGCAACACGGATCAGGGCAGCCAGTTCACCCGCGAGGCCTTCACCGGACGGCTCAAAGAAAATGGCATCGCCATCAGCA